>JALYXV010000155.1 GCA_030947025.1 Actinomycetota bacterium
AGCTCACCGAACTCCTCACCGACACATCACAACCCCAAGGAGCCGCCATCGACTAGAACACTCATCCCAGGAGCCCAGTAGGGAATTACGGCAACGTCGGGCTAGGGAATTACGGCAACGCTCACAGGCGCAAGCCATGATCGCCTTGAGGTAGTCGAGGCGATCGTCTTCGGGAACCCCGCTCGGGAAATCCCACATCTCCCTCAGCAGCCAGAGACCGCCAACCGCAGGTGCATCCACCCCTACGCCCCTCTCCGAACAGCCAACGCAGCGCCCATTTTCATTCTAGAATCGGACTATAACACTGCGAGGCCCTCCTACATTTCTGAGTCCGGCTGTCCGACCGGTTCGGGTCCGCCGTCGACCTGCGAATGAAGTCCGCCGATCGGATGCGCAGCCTCGAATCGGCGGGGGCCACGGTCATGAAGTGCGCTCGATCACCGCGCCGAAAACCTGGACGCCGTCACCGCGGCGAACGACCTCACCTTCGTAGCCACCGGGCGGCGGGCTTGGCCCACCTATTCGAGCGGACAACCGCCGGAGCGTGCACCCCAAAGGCGAGACGGGAGCTTCCGTCAGCGCAGCGAGCTGCTGGCCCTTCATTCGGGGACCGGTTCGCGTAAGCCAGCGAATCGTTGGGCCCGTGCTCTGAAGGTTGCGCAAGCCCAAGCGGCTTAGGTATTCGTCAGCCGGTACAGGCAACCAAGGCGGCCTAAGGCTCGAACTGAATGACGCCGTTGGTCCGTCTCATGTCTGGTGCGCTTCGATGACGGCGTCCTTCCAGAACCACCAGTTTTGCGCTGACGTCGGGAACTTCTTCACCCACGGCCGAACGAGCAGCTGGAGGCGGTCGTAAATGAGAGGTATGCACAGGGCCTCCTCGACGAGCACGCGATCAGCAAGCCCGTAGCTCTGCACCCGTTTCGAGGCGTCAGTCGCGCGGCGGGCCCTTTCGAGTTGCTGCCGGAACGGGTCATCGACTGCGGTGGGCCGGAAACGCTCCAAGTAAAGGCCCAAGAAGTTGTCGGGATCGGGGAAGTCGGCGGCCCAGGCGCATACGAAGACGTCCGGTTGGCGAGTCGGGTCCCAGATCGGAGAGGTAGAATCCTTCCAGCTCACATCGATTCCGAGGATCTGTCGCCACTGGTGGCCGACGAATTCGCGTGGTGTCGTTACCGCGCCGAAGCTGAGTGCTTGCACCGGAGGAAAGCCGGTGCCTCCCGCGTAGCCGGCGTCGGCGAGAAGCTGGCGAGCTCGGTCGGGGTCGAATCCCAGGGCAATACCCGGTGCGTGTCCCGGCATTCCCAGGGGTAGCAACCCTCCCATGGCGGGAAAGGCGTCGCCGTGCATCACAATGTCAGCGAGCGTGCTCTGGTCGATGGCGTGTGCCAAGGCCTGGCGGACTCGATAGTCCGAAAAGGGGGTGCGGCGGTCGTTGAACGCCACGAAATGGGTCGCCATCCACGGGATTGAGAGCAGGTCCGTAGCGTGTTGCTGCCGGACGCGCCATCGGACGTGTTCCGGCAGCCGCCTCAGGGCGAGAACATCGAGCCCGTTCGAATCGTAGTCGTCGGTCAAACTCTCGGGGTCGCCGAGCCGGAGTTCGATGCTGTGGATGTTTCCCACCTTGGTCCCCCGGAAATGGTCGTCGGCAGTCAGGACCATCACGTCGCCGGGCTCCCAGTGACCGAACTTGAAGGCCCCACAGGTCGCAATGCACGAGGCCGTTGTCCACGCCGGCCCGTTGGCTGCCACCACATGACGCGGGACGGCGCGAGCCACGGTAAAGGCGATCAGATGGGGAAAATACGCGGCCGGATGCTCCAGCTCCACGTCGAGCGTCTCGTCGTCGGCGGCTCTGACACCAACGAGGTCTCGATCTCCAGTCCCCTCGTGAAATGCCCTCGCGCCGCGAATGGCGTACAACAAGCTGGCCACCGGGGAGACGGTGGCAGGGTCGAGAACCCGTTTCCACGCGAACTCGAAGTCGTGCGCCGTGAGCCGGGTCCCGTCAGTCCAGAGGCGGTCCGAGCGGAGGTGGAACCGGTAGCGCCGCCCACCGTCGGTCACCTCCCACCGGCTGGCGGCATCGGGGATGACGTTCATCTCCGGGCTCACCTCCAGCAGACCGCAGAAGAGCTGGTCAATCACCCCGCCCGACCACATCTCGGCGCACATCGCGGGGTCAAGAGTCTCTGGCTCTGGCCAGTCCAGGCGCAGCGGATGAGGCGATGGTGGAAGGTGTCCGTGCTGAACGTCGCCGGCTCGTTGCCAGAAGTCGAATCCCTCGTCGTAGGCCTGCCGGGACTTGTCGAAATCGAAGGCGTTGTGATAGGTCAGTCCCAGCTTCATCAAGGTGCGTGCGGCACCAGCGATGTCGTGGTGCTCCTTCATGATGGCCAGCGCTCTCCGGTAGGCGTCGATGGCTTCCTGAAGGGCGTAGAGCGATCGAGCCTGGTCACCGGCGTGCAGCAGGTACGGCACGGCTTTCGCTTCCTGGTCGGCTTCGCAGTGGTGGCGGGCCAACTTGACGGCGATCTCAGTGCAATGGTCGCCGTAGAGCTCCTCGAGCACCCGTGCGATCTCGCTGTGAAGCTGGCGCCGCTCGCCGGTACCGAGTTCCGCGTAGAGATATTGCTGGAACAGTGCGTGGCGGAACTCGAATCGGGCCAGCACCTGGCCCTTCACTTTGATGTCCCCGGATTCGGTGACCAGGCGGTGACGCTTGGCGATCTCCTGCGCCAGGTCGCGCAACACCGCCCGCTCCGGGAGGTCCTCGACCCGGGCCACGATTTGACCCGTGAAGTCCGAGCCTTCAGCGCTCGCCACCTGCAGGAGTTGGCGCAATCCTTGGTTGAGCCGGCTGATCCGCTCCTCGATGACCCCCTCGACCCGCGCCGGTAGGGCAGCCCAGTTCAAGGACGGGTGTTCGACCCAATCTCCGTTGTCGTCCGTGACCAGGTCGCCCCTTTCTTGCATGTGCCGCAGCAGCTCGACGGTAAAGAGGGCGTGACCGCCGGTGCGGGCATACAACAAGTCCCGGAAGCTCGACCCAAGGCGGTTAGGCTCACTGTCCACGAAGGCGTCGACGAACTGTCGCCCTTCAGACCTGGTGGCCCGGTCGAGGTCGATGACGATCTCTCCGTGGATTCGCTTCAGTTCCGCCAGCGCCTTATCGAGCGGGTGACGGTCGCCGCCTCGACCGATGGCGACCTCGTCGGGGCGGTAGGCGCCGACGATGAGCACGCGGCTGCGATCGAGGTGTCGGGCCAGATGAAACAGCAGGCCAATCGACGGAGCGTCCGCCCAGTGAAGGTCATCGAGCACGAGGACAAGGGGAGCCTCGGCGGCGACGGTCGTGAGGAAACGGGTGAACTGCTCGAAGACGCGCTCGTCATCGAACGACACGTCGGTCGCGCCCGCGGCAAATGAAGCGGAGCCCGGAGGCGGGGCCTGCTTGCGCCCGGACCCGAGCTTTTCCAGCCAACCGGCGCGGCGAGCCACGGCTCGGCCTGCTCCCAGGCCGATCCCCAGGCCCGGAACGCCGGCGACCAGCAACATCATGAGCTCTGGTCCGATCTCGGCGGCCACCTCGAACGAGTACTGCTGCAGCCGGCGGGCGCGACTCGTCGGTTGCTTCGCCGAACCCTCGGCGCCCGCGGCGGCACGGAGGGTGCCCGTCACGGTCGCGAGGATCTCGCGGAACGGAAGATAGGGGTCAGACATCCCCGTGTGAGCGTCGCAGTGCCCGGTCGCCACGATGACGGGCTCATCCCCGGCTTGGACCTCGGACAAGAAGTGGCTGACTAAAGCCGTCTTGCCGCCGCCGGCTTCGGCCGCGACGAAGACGACAGGCGTGGCCACCGGGCGTCCAACGGCGCTTCTCGGGCGTGCGCCGGCGACGCCGACAAACGCTTCGTGGAGTCGCTCAACCTCGCCGTGGCGGCCGACGAAGGCAGGACCGACCGGTTCGCCGCCGACGGGGGCCGCGCCCTCCGGTCTGTCCGGTTGCTCCGGCGCGGGCGCGTCTGAAACACCCCGAGAACGGCGATGGCTCGACGAGGGCCCCCGCTTCATATGGCTATTCGCGGTTCGATGGCCGCCATCGCGGGGCTGTCGCCTATGAACCCGGCAATGCTCGCCCTCCTTGCGCGGCCTGAGCTCGGCTGATCAAAGCATGCCGCGGCACACGGCCTCGGGATAGCGGTCATTCTCCCCCTTCTAGTGAGCTTCGGCGGCGACCCGTCGTCTGGGTACACCTGGTCCGAGGACCCAAGCCTCGCCCCGCTGCGGCTCTGCTTGGTCAGCGGTCGGGATACTGGAGCAGCGCCAGGCGGGCACGGCGGACCGCATTCTCGATGTCGACGGCGCCTTCGAGTGCCGTGACCAGATCCGCATCGACGCCGATTCGAGCCACCACCTCACGCAGTCGCGTTCTCTCCGCGGCGCTGTAGCCGCCGTCGCTGGCCGCGACCTTGATAGCGTCATCGACGAGTCCCCGTTTGAGCACCTCGGTCGCACCGTCGACCACGGCCGACGTATCGTCGGCATGCACGACGAGGACACCCAACGCGGCGTCCACGTCGGCCGTCGCCGGATCGAATCTCCGCATCTCCTCGACCAGATCAGCGGGATGCCCGCAGGCTTTTTGCCAGGCCTCGAAGTAGCTTCGCTCCTCGGTCGATAACCCGTCAGGCGCCGCCACGATCAGCAGCGCCGCGGCATACGACCGTTGCACATCCGGGGGCGTCAATTCCGCGACGTCGCTGGTTATCCCATAGGGATTCCTGTAGGTACAAGGTGTGATCGATCGCCACGGCGAAGGATCTTAACCGATCATGAATTGTCGGTACCGTTAGCGTTGAGCGCATGGGCAAATTTGCTTCAGTCCGCACTGGCCGTGAGCTCAATCGACCCTGCGGTGGAGCGGCCGACGACCAGGTCGTCGAGCAACCGGAGCCCCCAGGCTAACGCCCCTGGAGTCGGTGCGCCCCTCGTCCTGCCTTGGGGAGGAGGTGTCGGACCACTGGCGCTGAACTTGACGACCCCCGGCTTCCGGAAGGGGCCAGTGTGAACCCTCGGCGCGCGAAAACGACCGGCTCCCCACGCTCATTTTGGATGGTGATCGCGCCTCCCGCCCCGAGCCAGGATGGTTGCCAGCACTGGGATCGATGCCAGTCGGGATGTTGTCGAGGTTTGGCGCAGGTGCATGAACAGCAATGAAAGGACAAGCGCTCCGCGGACAATGCCCGCCACGCAAGCGAGCAACATCTGCGCAAAACGAACGACGCTGTTCTACACCCCGAGCCGAACGGCTGGACTTGCCACACAGAACGATCCATATGGAGGGTCTGAGTTAAGCAGCGGGTCGCAGGTTCGAGTCCCGCCGGGGGCGCCGGGCCGGCTGACCGGCAGGCCTTCCGTGGCAGCCGCGGCAAGTGGTCACGACGATCATGGCCGCAGTCAGATCGGTGAGGAGGTGGGGGTGTCGGGGTGGAGGCGCTGCGCCGCGGGATCCTCCGTTAAGTCGGCACCAAGTTCGATCTGGATACTGGGTCCCAACGTGAAACACCAACCGGAGGGAGTTGCCATGTCCAAGCTTCGCAGCGCGGTCAGGAAACTGTGTAGGTTCGGAATCGTCGGCCTGATTTGCGGTCTCACCCTGGTGGGAGGGACGGCGAAGGCGACGCCGCATGAGGATACGTTGACGTCGGCGCAGGTCCAACAACTCGTCAGCAACTACTACGCGGCCGTCCGGAGCCTGGACCCAGGCCTCTACGCGTCGAAGTTCGCGGTCGACGGATCGTTGCAGGACCCCGTGGGCACGCCACCGTCGAACGGTCGACCGGCGATCGAGGCGACGTATGCGGGGGCGCCCGCGGCCTTCAGCGCGATCAACATGTTCCCGGCACAGGTGTTCACCCCGGACCTGACAAACGAGGCCGCCGTGCTCTGGACCGCTACCGTCCAGGTCCGCGGGAGCGGCCTCATATCCAACCAGTTCTCGGGCATCACGTACTTCAAATTCCACAACAATGGGCTGATTGGGTCCGCCCGCGTGTTCTGGAACCCGTCTGACATCACCTTCAATCCGTAAAGGCCGGTGACTCGGTCCGATGACGCCGGGGAGCCGTGCGCACTGGACCAGGTCCCGCTATTGCTTCGGCGGGAGTCGCCGGAAGGCGCCAGGTGCTCACACCATGACGCGGTGTGCGAACGATATGCCCTGGTCGACCCGGCGGCGTTCCTCGACGAGCCGCCCATGGCTGTCGCCCACATTGTTCGCAACGGCAGGACCGCCGAGTTGCGTTCGATCCTGGTCGGGCCCGCCATGGACCCGGCCTACGATGGTTCGGAAGTAGCCCGACGCCTGCTCGACCAGCTGTACGACGAGCTGCGTCGAGCCGACGTCGCCGAGGTGGTCGCCGCGGCGACCGACGGCGGGGGCCGCTTCGCGTGGTTCCTGCTACGAGTGGGCTTCTCGGCCGTATCCGGTGAGGATGGTTCGTGTTCCGCCGTCTGCTTCCAACTGAACCTGTAGATCGTCTCAGAGGGCCTCAAGGTGCGACCCGGCTCGGCGTCGGAGCCGGGTCGCTCCCTGACGGTCTGCGATCTCGATCGCCCGTCTCCGCGACGCCTGCGCTTCGTCGACTAGAGCGGGCCTGCAACTGGCGATCAGGCGCGAGTGCATGCGGTACAACTCGGCCTGGTAGAAGACCATTCCGGTGGCGTCGCTGCGAGCCAAGGCGTAATCGACCGTGGCCAAGGCATGGTCGTGATCGCCGGCCCGGTGTAGCGCATCACCGAGAAGCGCCAGGTACAGCGTGGCCATAACCTCCATCCCGGACGCGATCGTGGTGGCGACATTTTCTTGGAGAACGGTGAACGCCGTCGACAACTCGCCCTGAGCAACCCTTGCCCAACTCCCCAACACGGTCGCACTGAGCACGAAGTCGGGTATCCCGAACTTCTCGCACACCGCCAAGCTTTCGTCCGACCGCTGGCGAGCATAGGTCGGGTCCTCGTCGAGGACGCCGAAGGTCGACGCCAGCGTCAGTGCCATCCCCAGCCGATACGGATTAGACGTGACCTGGGCACGTCGGACACTTTCCTCCGAGACCTCTCGCGCCGGCCTCTCTTGACCCATCAGGCATAGCGTCCAGCTCAGGAGTGACCGTCCCAACACCGCGGGATCGAGGCCGAAGAAGGCGTCGACGAGCGAGCCATCAGGGACCAGGTCGCAAAGTGCCACGGCCCGCTTCAACTCGAGTTCCGCCACATGGAACTGTCCTTCGAAAAACGCGGATTCTCCCGCCGCATAGTGGCCTGCGGCCCGACACGGTGGGTTACCCGTTGCGGCACCGAGGTCGAGCAGCTGTCTGGTCAGGGCCGTCTTGGCGCCGGTGTCGGCGCGGGCCGACGACAGAATGAACATGCCCCAAAGCGAGCGCAGGACCTCGAGGGGATCGTCGATCTCTGTTGCCAACACCCGGCACTGGGTCCAGGCGGCCACCGACGAGTCGGCATGAAGCCTCGGATCATGCTCATCAGCGAGGCCAAACGGTGCTGCACCGCGAGTTCCCGCTTGGCCCGTGGGCGATCGGGCGGCAAGATGTGAACGAGGTGAAGGGCTCGCCGCAGGTGCTCTTCGGCGACCTCGTAGGCAAGGGCGGCTTGGGCCTGCTCGGCCGCCGCGAGCGCGGCGACGATGCCTTTCTCCGGCCCCACCACGGCGGCCGCTTCGTAGTAGTGGTAGGCCAGCGCCGAGGCCGCTGAACGACCGGAATCGAGGTCTTCGATCGCGGCGCCGATCTTGCCGTGGAGTCGTGATCGCCGCCGAGCCGCGATCTCGTCGTACACGGCGTCGCGAGTCAGGGCGTGGTCGAAGCGGTAGGACCCGATGCTGTCACGGTCTTCGGCAATCACGCCTGTGGCCAACGCCGAGTCGATCAGCTCGAAAGCCCGTTCCGCGTCCACGCCGGCTACGCGGGCAACTAGCGGGAGTGGGAACTCACGTCCTGTGACGGCGGCGACGGCCAGCATCGCCTTGGTTGCCTCCGGCAATCGCAGCAGCCGACGCCGGATGACATCGCGCACACCGGGGGGCACTGGCAGGGTGTCCCGGGGTTGGTCGCCCAAGGTTCCCTCGGCCACCAGCAGACGGGCTATCTCGCCAACGAAGAACGGATTGCCGTCGGTTCCCGCGAACACCGCGGGGGCCAGCCCCTGGCCGTATGACCCACCTGATGCTTGGGTCAGGAACGCTGCCACCTGCGGTTCCGTAAGGCCCCGGAGCGGGATTCGTAGCAGTCCCGGTAGGCGGGCCAACGATCCGAGTGTGTCGATGAGATCTTCACCGGGGCGGGGATCAATGTCACGGAAGGTCGTGAGCAGGAACACGGTCGTGTCTTGGAGACGGTCGGCGACGAAGCGGGTCAGCTCGAGGGAAGGGAGGTCGGCCCAATGAAGATCGTCGAGGATCACGACCAGTGGCGAACTGTCCGCCATGACACTCAGGAAGCCGACGACGGCCTCGAACAGGTTAAACCGGGCGGTCGCGGCGTCGCTTGGAGGCAGCGGCGCGAGCTCCCCGACCATGTTGCTCAACTTGGGGATCAACGAGACGATCGCGGCCCCGCCCCCGTACAGCGCGGTCCTCACCGTGTCGAGTTTGGCCTCCTTGGTCAAAGCTTCGAGGATCTGCACCCAGGGCCAGAATGGGGGCGCGCCCTCGCCTTCGTGCCCGCGTCCCCAGACCACATTGGCGCCGCCGGCTGACGCTCGGCGGGCGAACTCTTCGGCCAAGCGAGTCTTGCCGATGCCCGGCTCACCGGAAATCAGTCCGACGCCGCCGTGGCCCGCCGTGGTGTCACGCAAGGCATTTTCGAGGGCCTTCAGTGACGCGCTGCGACCCACCATGGTGACTGCCTCGACGGGCTCGGCGGCCCACTGGGGGGCAGCTGTCGTGGTCACCTCGACGGCCGTGCCCTCTGGGGACGGTTGCCAGAGAAGGTTCGGTGACTGGGAAAGTACCTCATATTCCACTTGGCGAAGCTCGACGTCGGGTTCGACGCCAAGTTCGTCTATCAGCACTCGGCGAGCACGAGAGAAGGCCTGCAGGGCGTCGCCTTGCCGGCCGCAGCGATAGAGAGCCACCATGAGCATGCTCCAGGGGTGCTCCCGGAGCGGCCGCTCGCTCACCAGAGCCTCCAGCGCTGCGACCGAGGCCGCGTGGTCGCCCAGAGCGAGTCGGGCCTGGAGGCAATCCTCCTGGGCGAGGAACTTCAGTTCCTCAAGTCGAGTCGCTTCGGTGGCTGCGAAGCTGTCGAATGGGAACTCAGCCAGTGCGGCACCGCGCCACAAGCGCAGGCCTTCGTCCAGCGCCGCCCGGGCCGCAGTGGGACGACCACTGGCCAGGAGTCGGTGTCCCACAGTGGCGAAGGTCTCGAAGCGGGCCGCGTCGAGTCCCTCCGGATCCAGCCGCAGCCGATAACCGGGAGGTTGGGTGACGATCACGCCCACCCGACTCCGTGGCGGCTTCTCGGGCTCGAAGAGCCGCCGCAGGTTGGACACGTACACCTGCAACCCCCCCGTTGCCGCCTGGGTCGGCTGGTCGCCCCAGAAGGTATCGATCAGGCGGTCGAGAGACACTACGCGGTTGACGCCGATGAGCAGCATGGCCAGCACAGCCCGCTGTTTTGGGGCACCGAGGTCGAGCGGGACCTCACCCCGCCACGCCGCGATGGGACCCAGGATTCCCACCCGGACGAAGGGTTCCTCTTCGGTCGCCATGGTGGCAGGATCGTAGCGGTTATCCTGCGGCGAAAGCCCCGGGCCCGCCGGATCCGGGGATTTCGCAGTGAAATCGGTCGCGGCCGCCTGAGGCCAGCGATTCGCTCGCCAAATTGATTGTTCCTTCCGACGGTCATGACTGGCGTCGATGTTTCGAGTTGGCGCGTCAGACGAGACGCGCCGCCCGCGCTGGCGCTGGGGCAGCAATGCTGTGGGCGTGGGCATATGCGGCCCGCGACATCCGAACCATGGACAGACGCGCCAGCTCGTCAGCGACCCCACCCTTGCGAGCGGTGCACGAGCTGTCGGCTTCCGACGATTCTCGCATCAACTTGTGTTACTCAGATCAGATATGAACATCAACTCGCTGTCGAAGATCATATCTTTTCAGTCCATTTATGTAAATGTGGCAAGGACCATGCTCGATTGCGGCGTTCCGGATGGACGCCAACGGTCCTGTACACCGCTCCACGGGTTGGTTGGTCGCGGTGTGGCTTGAGGGTGACGTCGCGGATCATCTCGCCGGTGGTGTACCCACGGCGGGCGGAGGTTCACTGTTCGCGGCTGGGCCGATCGCGCCGCGCTCAGCACATCCCCTGCCGGGAATTCATCGCCGGGTCAACCTTCAGGACACTTCAGGGAGCGGAGTCCGCCATGTTCTCTTGGCACACTCCGACGTCAGTTCGCCGCCCTCAACAGAAGAACTCCGTTGCCTTCATCCCATGCACACTCACGCAGGGCCAAGCTGATCCTCGCGGCCGCGGCGACATGCCGTATGCCACCGACTTCAGCAGCGCCACGGCGATGCCCAACTGGGTAGCGGAGTTGAACGCTTCCAGTATCCAGTTCGTTGCGCACTTTGGTGACTTCAAGGGAGGCAGCGACTCGTGCTCCGACACCAGAATGACAACCACCCAGGGGTTACTACAACCAACTGAATGTGCCCTTCTGGGCCACGCCCGGTGATAACGACTGGACCGACTGCCATCGGAACAACAACGCTATACCGCCGGGCTTGGGCTCGACCCACTCGAGGCTGGCAGGACGGGAGCCGTTGCGAGCGACGCTCCGATAACCAAAGGGCGCCTTCCACGGCACAGTCCCCCCAGGACACGCACTCTCTCGATGAACGACTGGGACACGGACGGGGACGCACATGCGACGAGCGCTTCAGGCGCGCCCATATAACATTGGCGGGCAGCGCTTGACGTTGGCCCCGACCTGGGTAGTGTCTCCCTTTCGTCCACTTCTTTTTGGGTTGTCGGCGTTGGCGTCGGCAGACCTCGGTGCCGCGGTTGTCGCGCCCGCTCATCACTACAGGGAGGTCGTATGTCGCAGGAGTTGGCGAGCGCGTGGTATTGGCAGGAGGAGTGGAGGTTCGGCAGCACTCCACCTGCTGCGGATGGCAACGAGAAGATGCTCCAGGCGATCCTGATCTGCGCGAATGGCGACGGGATCCTGAGCCCGCCGGAGCGCGACTGGGTGGTGGGCTTGGGGGCCATCTTCAACCTCGGGGCCGAGGCGCTGGACGGCTACGGCACTATGACCCGGTGGAGGACATCGACGCGGTGGCCAGTTCCCACAAGCTGGTCGACGAGTTTGGGCGGCGCGCCACCTGCTACTACGCTATACGGGCTGCGCAGGCCGACGGCCCCATCGATTCTGAGGAAAGCGCCACGATTCGCCGGATGGCCGACAAGGCAGGCTTGTCCGATGAGCTCGTCGCTCAGACCTTCGCGCTTGTCGAAGCCGAGGACCGCCTGAAGGGTCTGCGGCGCCTCTTGATGCTCCCGGAGAACCCGCCCTACTAAGCCTCAATCCACCGATCGGGTGTCGTGGTTGGTCTGTGAGGCATTGAAACGAAGTGTTTGGGTGGGATATGGCCGGGTTGGGGTTGGGCGGGCGAGCGGTCAGCGTGGGTGGCACGCGTGGGGTCAAA
>JALYXV010000158.1 GCA_030947025.1 Actinomycetota bacterium
GCTACGCGTCACGTCCCGGCGGGGCCCAAGGCCAGCTGCTGGCCGAGATCAACAGCCATGAACAGGAACGCAACCTCGACCTCGTCCTGGCAGAGTTCCGCGCCTACCAACAAGGCGTGGCGCCCGCCGGGCCCGGTGCCCGGGACCTCACCCGCTTCTTCGCCACCATCGATGCCCAACTCGACCAGGATCCCGGCGCCGCCAAAGTGCAAGGCAACGACCGCGAGATCCTCACCCTGTTCAGCCGGCGGGCGGCCACGTTGCACCTCGGAGCCGCCAACTACTGCTGGTTCAGCGACCCCTCCAAAGCGCTGTGCCTCAAACTGGCCGGCACCCCCAACGCGGAGAAGCCCCTGGCCGGGATGTGCGACTCGTCGCGCTGCCCCCAAGCAACCCACCACCCCTGCCACCGCCCCGTGTGGGCCGACCGGGCCACCACCACCAAAGTGTTCCTCGACACCCTCGGCGCCGGCCGCCGCACCGAGAGAACCCGCCTTCAGGCTGACTACGACCGGGCCCGCCGCGTTGTCGCCGAGATCGACGCCGCCACCGGCCCCACCGTCAGCCAGGAGTGACATGCGTATCACCGACGACCAGCGCGCCCAGAACGAACAACGCATCCGGGCGACGATGAACCGGCTCCTCGGCGGCGACATCCCCGCCGGCGGCGCCTGCGACATCAAGACCCTGGCCCGCCAGGCCGGCGTCGACCGCACCGCCTTCTACGGCACTCGCCCCTACCCTACGCCCATCTGCGCGTCGAGTTCGAAAAACGTCTCCAACAAGCCGCCCAGGCCGGCGAGAACCCCGATCCTCGCGACGCCCACATCGCCCGGCTCAAACACGACCTCGCCGACATCACAGACCGCCTCGCCCAGCGCGACCAGACCATCGTCGAGCTCGGTGACTTCAAGACCCTCGCCCTGTCCCGCCTCGCCGCCCAACACGACGAGATCACCCAACTGCGGATGAGTATCGCCCAACCCAGCAACGTTCGCCGCCTGCCAAACCGGCACCCAGCCACATGCGACTGAATTCTTTCCCGATCCCAGACCAGACTCGCCCCACGTCGGATGTCCGAGGTCGCCCTGTTGAGTAAGGGTCCACGGACGCCATGCCGTCTGCGCGATGGCCGTTCCCCGTCACCGCCGGTTCTGCATCGTGTCGCCCACGAGGACGGCAGAGGGCGGGACGTGGTTACGTCTGGTTGTCTGCCTGGAACATCTGGCGCATCAGGTCCCGGCCCCGCCGGTTGATCTCGGCCTCGATCTCGCCGTGAGCCATGGCGACCGCACCGTCGCCGTTGAGCCAACCGACGATGCCTTCACTCGGCTCGTCGCAAAAATGCCCGCCCGTCTACCGGCCAGGGTTAGAGGGTGCCCTCTCAGAGCATGTCAACGCTTTACTCGTAACCCTAGGATCTGCCGCCGTCGATCGGGTGGCATGACCACAAACTGCAAGCTGAGAAGCAGCCCGACAAGTACGACGGACACCAGAATCGCCCAGTAATGCCCCGCTATCTCAGCTGGCAACTCCATAAGAACCGCGGACGCGACCAGCAACAAGAGGCAGAGTCGTACAAATAGGACTCGTCGTCTTGTGAGGGGGCGGACCTCGGCTGTCGTGGGCCAACGATCCTCCATCCACCGAGGCGAGCCGTCGAGTCGGAGCCACCACGGGCGGCTCTCCGCTGAGTTACCGGTCACCACGAGAAGCATACCCATGGGACTCAAGGTGACGCCCAGCGGTCACTGATCTGGTGCTGCCCTGAGCTTTGCCCACGCTTCGATCTCAGGCCGGAGCCAAAGTCGGAAAGGCGCGCCGACGACAGATCGACCTTGTGACCGGGTAGACGTGCGGTCTGCCAGCGACAGAACGACCAGGGGGTGCCTGGTCAACAGCTGAACGGGACAACCCCCTGAAGGGCCCAGATCGTTCTTGCACGCCCCGCAAACGGTGTCGTCAGCGGCATCCGCCTTGTCGGACCGCTCGAAAACGCTATCAAGAGCAGCCCCCCGCCTCAGCCTCTTACTCATGCTTGCTCGAGGAGCCGCCCCGATCGGCAGTTCCGGGACTACACCCCTGATGTGAAATCGGTCACAGTGTCATCCCTGAATCGCAACACAGCACGACCACGCCAATGCCGAAGTTATGTCCGCCCCGGTCAACGGAATCGCCACACAAGCGCCACCGCACACGGCAACTGCTGAAACAAGGCACACCTTTGGTGAGACGGCTGCCGATCTCGACGTCGCCCGAGGCGTCCTCCAACGGCTGCTCGGGCAGCGAACGGTGGCGGCCCAGGACGTCTACCGACGGGTCCCGGTCGCCAAGGTCATCGACGGGGCCACCGCCATCACGTCCCGGCTGATGGACGACCCCGGACGATGAGCGCCTTCGCAACTCCCGCCCCGGCCGACACCCCGTTGGACATACCGCCGGATTGGACTTATCTCGAGGCGCACGGCTTCGACCAGGTCAACGACGTCCTTCGCTTCCCGCTGGGAGCGGTGTGGCACACGTTCCGCAAATGTCTGCACCCGGCGTGCGATAGGCCGGCGCCGAACTCTCCGTGGTTGTGTTTCCGCTGCCGGGTCGCCTACTACGCATGCGAGGAGCGCCCCGACGTGACCGCGTGGTGCGCTACCTCGCCCGCACCGCCGGATCGGCGCACCTACGGCGAATCGCGCTGCGTGGTCGGCTGTGCACGACCGGCCGAGGTGGGCGGCCTGTGCAAGACATGCAACTGCGCTCGTCGCCCGGCGCAGTTGACCGTCGAGCAGTATCTGGCGACGGCGCCAGCCCCCCGACCGGGTTTCGGCACCTGCCGGGTGGCAGTTTGCCCGCGGATGGCCGAACAGAAGAAGTCGAGTTTCCAGATGCCCTGGAGCAACTCGGCGGCCTTCCTGGCGCCGTTGGCCACCACCGGGTCGTGACGGTTGCACAGTTTCCCGGCCAGGTTGGCCACCATCGAGCCGCCGTCGCCTTCGTCGTGGTTGTCGTCGGGGCGGTCCATGGTCAGCGCCCAGGTGACGACGTGATCCATGCTCATTTCGTTTTGTGCGGCCACGAACAGCAGGGCGGCCAGCAGGTTCACCGCCCCGGTCACCCAGAACTTCATGTCGCCGCTGCTGGCCGACCAGTCGGTGGCATTCGCCAACGCCCGGGCGGCCTTCTTGGCCCCCGACAGGGTCATCGACGAGCGCAGCGGCGACCACGACGATGTCGGCTCGCAGGTGGCGTCACCCGGGTCGAACACCTTCACCTCGCCTCGTTTGCGGCGGGCGTCGATGGTGGCGCCCAACAGGTCCGACTTGACCGACAACGCGATCACCGGGCCTTGCCACTCCAAGATGGCGGGCACCGCGAACGCCATGGTCTTGCCGCACTGGCTGGGACCCATGACCGCCACCGCCCCCCGCGCCCCCCGGCGCCGGTTGGCCCGGCGCCGCAGATGCCACGGCACCTGATCGGAGATGTCGAGGCGGCTGTCCTCGGTAGCCACCAGTTGCCCCTCGACGCGGCCCAAGATGACCCGGTTGCGGCTCGGGCCTTTGACCCACAGCGGGACCAGGTCGGCGGCGCGGGCGAAGCGGGCCTCGGGATTGAGGCCCATCCGCTTGCGTCGCTCCAGGCCGACGCTGCGGCGCCGGGCGATCAGCGACCCGACGACGGCCACCGCCGCGATCGAGCCGATCAGTACCGGTATCGTGCACACCCAGTACAGGACCGGCCCGGGGATGTGCGCCGCCGCCGGCGGCCGCCACGCCGCGGCCGGCAGCCCGGGGTGGGACACCAAACCGGGAATGGCGTGGGCGGCGCCGACGAGGCCGACACCGAGCGGGCCGTGGCCGCTCACCAAGGCCGCAGCGCTGGCCCCCGCCCACACCGAGGCGACGACCCCGCCGGCCACCGCCGCCACCCCCAAGATGGCGTACTCCGTTCCGCTGTTCTCGGCGCCGGGCATGTCACGCCGCCTGGGCCGCGAGTACCCGCACCCGGCGCAACGCTGCCGCCCGGCGGTAGCGGATGCCACGTGTCGTCACCCCGTCAGGGTCGACCTTGGAGGCTTCGGTGACTGCCCACACCCCGTAGCGGGCGCTCGACGCCGTGCCCAGATCGGCCATCACCTGTGCGTCTTTCAGCGCCAACCCGTGGACCAGCGCCTCGCACACCACCTCGAGCAGCTCCTCACCGGCGGGGATGCCGTCGGATTCCAGCCGGCCCGCTATGTCCGCCACCCGTTCGCCGCCCCGGGCCGTCCCCATCACCCGGTTCTCCCGGGTCTGGCGGCGCCGGGGGCGTTGCAGCACCCAGTACTCGGCGTCGTGGAACAGCCGCTTGCGTATCTCGAGGTTGCCGCGCAGGGCCTCGCCGCTGACCAGCGACAGCCACACCGTCGACACCATCGAGTCGAACACGTCTCGCCGCTCGCCTCGATGGACGCCCCGCAGCCAGGAGCCCCAGGCCAGCGCCGACAGGCCGGGCAGGACGTGCTGGAGCAGCAACCGGGCGGCCAGGACGTCGCCCGCCGCGGCCGCCTCGGCCAACGCCCGGGCCACCTCGCCGGCCCGATCCGTCGACGAGTCCCGACAGCTGTGCTCGGTGTCTCTAGCCGCCGCGTCCATCTCCGCCAGCGCTTCGCCCGCGAAACCGAATCGGGCCAGGCGCTCGTCGCGTCTCCTTGAACGTTGCGCGGAGAGCTTCGCCCTGCGGTTACTTTCCCCCCACTCCCGGTTTAGCGCCGCCTGCAACCCCATCGTCATCCGCCCCGAACGCCGGGTGGCACCGACATCGCTCGGCGGTGGCGGCCCGTCCCCCGACCAAGGGGTGGCCCGCTCAGGGTCGGACGTGGCGCCGGGCCGGGCGCCACCGGAGGTGGTGGTCAGAGTTGATGGCTCGTTCATGCGCGCACCCTCCACCGCCACGTTCCCGCCGGCGTTCCCGCCGGCGTTCCCGCGTAGGTTCCCGCGGAAAGTTTTTTCGGCACCCCCCGGACTGAGATGTTCCCGCCGAGGTTCCCACCGCGGGTCAGCGCCCATTTTCGTTCCGGGCGGGGGGGGCGGCACATTTTTTCCCCTGGATCGTTTCCGACCCGGCCCCTCTCAGGTCCGTGCAATTACAGAGGCTGAGAAGAAGAGGGAATGTGCCCATGGGTGGCTACCAACGCGACGAGGTCCTGGCCCGCACCGACCTGGCTGCCCTGGCCACCGACGTGCTGGGGCCGCCCACCGGCTTCGGGCGGACCGCTAAATGGCATTGCCCCGACCCCGACCATCCCGACACCCACCCGTCGATGAACATCTACGACGGGGTCCGCTCGCAGCGTTGGAAGTGCCATGCCTGCGGCGAGGGGGGCACCGCTATTGACCTGTGGATGCTCTCGCAGCGCACCACGGTGGGCGAGGCCATCGCCGCCCTCGGCGAACGGGCGGGGCTGGCCCTACCGGCGGGCGACGGTCCCGGCCCGCGCCTGAAACACCTTCTCACCGCCGCGCCCCCAACCCCGCCACCCGTCGCCACCGGCCCACCGCCGGGCACCGTCGACCTCGACAGCTTCGACGTGCGAGTCGAAAGCTATGTGACCGCGGCCGCCGACCTGCTGTGGGGCCACCGCGGCGGCGGCGCCCTGGCCTGGCTGCACCAGCGCGGCTTCTCCGACGCGGTGCTGCGCGCCAACCGGGTCGGCTACGACCCCGGGCCCAAAGACCTACGCCGACCCAAAGGGATGCCCCGGCGCGGCACGGGGATCGTGTTCCCCATCCTCGGCTCCCGCGACCATGCCATCTGGGCCCAGACCCGCTACTTCGACCCCACCGGCGCGGGCCGCAAGTACGACAGCGTCGTCACCGAGATCGCCCCCAACCCCCGCCTCGCCACCATCCGCACCCCCGGACCGGCCCCCACTGGCGTGGTGGTCATCACCGAAGGGATCCCCGACGGCCTCACCGTCGCCCACAGCGGCGTGCACGCCGTAGCCGTCGTCGGCACCGCCAACACCGGCCCCGACGTCGCCCGCCGACTCCACGACACCTACCCCCACGCCACCTTCGTGATCGCCTTCGACAATGACAACGCCGGGCTCACCACCGGCCCCAAGCTCGGCGCCCACCTCGCGCAGCTCGGCAGCCATGTCGTCGCCACCACCCCCGCACCGCATAACGACCTGAACGACTGGTGGCAGGCCGACCCCGCCGGGCTCACCGAGCACCTGGCCGCCACCGCCCGCCCCGCCCTCTACCAACCCGACGCCAGCCTGCGGATCCCCGTCCCCGAACTGTGACACCGCGTCGCCCCAGCAGACGCCCCCCCCGCCGCGCTCCGCGCTGCTGTCACCGGCCCGGCACAGGGCGTGCCGGCCCGGCGCAGGGCGCGCCAAAGAATTTTCGGGCCACCCTTTCCGTCCCGGGCCTCCCCGAGTCCTGTCATGGGTGACGGACCGTTTCAACGGTCCGGTACACAAAACAACGAAATGAGGAGACGAGTCCATGGCTGATGACAACTATTCCCAGGAGCTCGCACGACGCCAAGAGGCGCAGGCCCGCCGCGAGCAGGCAGAAGCTGACCGGCGAGCCGCCCAGGAAGAGGACCGGCGGCGGGGCGAGGAAGCCGAACGACGCAGGAACCGCGAACGCCAGTGGGATCTCGGGTCGGGACTTTGACCGAGACACGCCGGGCGACGCCCAGCGGTTAGCGGCGCAGCGCAAACGGCGAGCGCCGCCTCCACTGGTTGGCGTGGCCACCCCGGCGTCTGGGCGGTAGATGAGCGACCGGCGTACGCCGCGGCCGGCGCAGACCCGCCACCAGTTCGACCATCGGCGGGGGTGCCGCAACTCCCGCCGATGGTCGGCGGTAACAGCCACCCATTGAAACAGAGGACGGTACGATTGTGGCACGGGATCGGGGTCGCCCGCAGCAGCTGTCCCTCGACGAGTTGTTCGCCGCTGTCGACGACGAGTTGGTCGACCAAGGAGGACCCGATGATGAGCGAACCGAACGGCTACGGGCGGATGGCGATGGGCCACATGGCGGAGTACCTGCCGTCCCGCTACGCCCAACTGCAGGACCGGGAGAGCCATTTCGCGGCGGTGGGGGTCGAGGTGCTCCGGGAGATCAACGAGGCGATGGCGGCCTGGGAGCGGGCCCAGGCCCAGCCGGTCGATCCGGGGGTGCGGAACATGACCCGCCTGGCGGTCGAGGAGATGGTGCTGGGCGAACTGGTGTTCCTGACACCGGAGCCGGATCCCGACGAGCCGGAGATCGACCAGTGGGGGGTGGCGGTGGGCCCGACGCCGGGGATGGGGGAGTGGACCCCGACCTGGGAGGGTTTGACCCAAGAGGAGTGGGACGAGGTCTACGCGGCCAACGACGAGGAGACCCGGGCCCAGTAGCGGTCTCGTTCCGTCCCGCGGGCGAAGCCGACCTGGCGCCGCCCGGTCAGGCCGCCAAAGCCAAGGCCAACCTGGCTGCCCTGCAGGTCCTGCGCAGCGTCGAACAACAGCACCGGGGCGCGACCGACGCCGAGCAGGCAGTCCTGGCCCGCTGGTCGTCGTGGGGGGCGCTGGGGGAGGTTTTCGACGACGGCGTCGGCCGCTGGGAGGCGCTACGGGCGGAGCTGCGGCCCCTGCTGGGCGACGACGGCTGGCGGGCCGCGGAGCGCACAACCATCAACGCCCACTACACCCCAGCGGCCATCGCGGCCGCCATGTGGGCCGCGGCCGCCCGACTCGGTTTCGCCGGCGGACGGGCACTCGAGCCGGGCGTCGGAGCGGGAACATTCGTGGGCACTGTGCCCGAAGCGTTGGCGGTCGACATGGTGGGCGTCGAGCTCGACCCGACCAGTGCCGCCATCGCCGCCGCCTTGTACCCCAACGCCGACATCCGCAACGAGAGCTTCGCCGACACCGCCCTGCCCGAAGGGTTCTTCGACCTGGCCATTGGCAACGTCCCCTTCGTTTTCGACGTGACCCTGCACGACCCCAGGCACAACCGGGGCCGCCACAGCATGCACAACCACTTCCTGGTCAAGAGCCTGCACCTGGTCCGCCCCGGCGGGCTGGTGGTGGCGTTGACGTCACGGTTCACCCTCGACGCCCAAAACCCGGCGGCGCGCCGGGAGATGGCGGAACTGGCCGACCTTGTCGGCGCGCTCCGCCTGCCCGCGGGGGCCTTCCGCCAGGTGGCGGGCACCGACGTCGTTATCGACCTGGTCATCCTGCGCCGCCGCCCGCCCGGCGACACCCGCCAAGGTGGTGTCGCCTGGGAGCGCAGCGTCGAGGTGGCCACCGCCGACGGGCCGGCCACCATCAACGAAGTGTTCGCTGCCCGCCCCGACTGGGTGCTCGGCGAGCTCAGCCGCCACCACGGCCAGTACAACGACCACGACCTCACCGTGCGACCCGGCCCCGAACCGCTCGAACGCCACCTGGCGCGGGTCCTGGCCGACATGGCCGACGCCGCCCGGGCCGCCGGGCTGGCGGCCACCGCGCGGGCGGTGGGTGGCGAAGTGATCCCGATCCGCCGGGCCGCCATGCGCTCCGCCCATCACAAAGAGGGCAGTCTGCTGGTCACCGCCACCGGCATGTTCGCCCGGGTGGAAAACGGGGTGGCGGTCCGCTTCCAGCCCAACCCGAAGAACGGGGCGGGAGAGCTGCGGGCCGCCATCGCGGTGCGCGACGCACTGCACGAGGTCCTCGACGCCCAAACAGCGTCGATCGACGACACCGCCTGGGAGGCGGCCCGGGGCCGCCTCAATCACGCGTACGACAACTATTTCTCCCGCTATGGGGCGCTGAACCGTTTCACCCTGGCCCCCACCGGACGCCACGACCCCGACACCGGCGAGGCGACCTACCGGCGGCGGATGACGCCACGAATGGGCGGCTTCGCCCATGACCCCGACCTGCCCGCGGTGCTGGCGTTGGAGATGTTCGACCCCGACACCGGACACGCTGCCAAGGCCGCCATCTTCGAGCGCCGCGTCCTCGAGCCCCGCCATCGCCGCCTCGGGGCCGACACCGCCGAAGAGGCCCTGGCCATCTGCCTCGACGAGCAGGGCCGGCCCGACGTGGACCACATCGCCTCGCTGCTCGGCGTCGACACCGCCGACGCCCGCGCACGGCTCGGCCACCTGGTCTTCGACGACCCCGCCGACGGGAGCCTGGTCACCGCCACCGCCTACCTGTCGGGCAACGTGCGGGCCAAACTGGCCGTCGCCACCGAAGCGGCGGCCGCCGACGGCCGATGGCAGGTCAACGTCGACGCCCTGGCCGCGGTGCAGCCCGCCGACCTGGGCCCGGGCGAGATCGACGCCCACCTGGGGGCGCCGTGGATCCCCGCCGGCGACGTCGCCGACTTCGCCCACGACATCCTCAACAGCCCCGGCACCGAGGTGGACTACGACCCGGCGGTCGGCTGGACCGTCACCGCCCCCGCCTGGCAGCGCCGCTCGGTGGCCGCGACCAGCGAATGGGGCACCGCACGCGCCGACGCCATCGGCCTGCTGCACTCGGCGGCCAACCAGCAGGCCCCCATCGTCTACGACTACCACGACGACGGCACGCGCAGCGTCAACAACGCCGAGACGGCCGACGCCCGAGAAAAGGCCGACGCGATCACCGCCCGCTTCGCCGCCTGGATATGGGAAGACCCGGACCGGGCCAACAGGCTGGCGGAACGGTACAACACGATTTTCAATGCCTCCGTCTTGCCCGTTTACCGCGGCGGCCATCTCAGCGTCCCCGGGCTGTCGGCCGCGTTCACACCCCGGGCCCATCAGTTGGACGCGGCGTGGCGGATGATGTCGGAGCCGACGGTGCTGCTGGCCCATTTCGTCGGCGCCGGCAAGACCGCCACCATGATCATCGGCGGCCGCGAACTGAAACGGCTCGGTCTGATCAACAAACCGGCCTATGTGGTTCCCGGCCTTCTCTTGGGGTTGGGACGGAAGGCCGAGGTCAGGAGCCGTCTCGAGTGTGGACCACGTATGCCACAGTCCTCGGCGCCATCACCAGAAAGTGCGTAGCGCACTTCGGACACGAGTTCGCTGGTGAGTGCCGGCGGAGTCGGCTGCGTGGCTGGAACGCACCTGTGTCCCCGCTCCGTTGCCCCGACGGTCGGGTCAGCAGCTATCCGGTGGCAGCGCCGGAATCGATCGGCGTGGTTCCGGTCCTCGGGAGTGGGTCAGCCAGCGAGCCGGTGACCTGTGTTCCCGGCATGGCGTTGGTCCGGGAGAGGGATGGGCGCCTGACCGTAACTCGGTTCTCGCACTGCGAGTGCCAAGGCGACTGCTCCTGATCCGGTCGGCATCAGTGGACGACGCGGTTCCCGGTCGCCTGCGAAGTCTCCGTCATCAGGCGGCCCGTCGTGTCCAAAGTCCCAGGATGGGATCTCAAGGCGTTCGCTTGGCATGAGCTTCCGCACCGCCTTCAACAACAGCAGGAGAAGGCCGAGAGGTATGCCGAACACCACGACTGCGATGGCGACAGTTCCCACGCGGCAATTCTGCCAGCTCTCGTTCGTTGGCTCCATCCGGATCGACCATCAGCGGCCCGCCATCGGACCTCGGGCTCAGGGAGCTGCACATCACAGTCTTCGGCGTGCGTCGGACCCCCTCGCGCCGCCACACCGAGCACAGCATAAGGATCGTTCTGCTCAAATGGATCGTTCAGCTCCGACACCGCGCGCCGGATTCCCGAGAGGCCTGAGTGCGCTCCCCGCCCCCGTCAGTTGCGGCCGGGAACCTGGCGCGACCTCTCCACTGAAACCGTTCGAGGGGAACTATCCGTCGCGCCTCCCGATCCCCTCGATTTGGCAGAATGGCTTGGGTGCGGCTCCTCTGGAGGGACTAATGCGTGAGGCTGGTTTAGCCCTTTGAGCAGGCGATTTGCGTTGGTGATGGATTGACGGAGGTGCGTGGAAGAGCAGTTAGGCGCCCGCAGGCCGGGGTGAACGGCGCTTGGCGGCGGTCGCCGAGGGGCTTGTGGGCTTGGCGGGCTGTCGTTCGGACTGTTCGACGGCGTGTAGGGACGCGATCTCGAGTTTGGCGATGATGTCTTTCAGGAGTCGGGAGTTGTCGAACCAGGGTTGGTAGCGGGCGAGTTGTTCTTCGCTCAGGTAGCGCGTCACGGTCTTGCCGTTGACGGTTCTCGTCCATTGGATGTACGGGCCGTGCAGGGTGGGTGGCTCCGCGGTGCAGGCGCAGCCGGCTTTCCCGCAGCGCATTTGACGCCGCACGACGCTGCCCGGTAGGAGGCCGTCGATGTGTGCCATGGCGTCGGCGAGGGCCTGACGTGTCGCGGCCCAGGCGGTGATCGGCTCGACGGTGCTCATCGGTTGCCCTTCCTACCAGTCGGAGTCGGGGCCATCCACGTCCCGTGATCTTACAGCGTGCACGCTGTAAGGGGCCTGCCGGACGGAGATGCCGGTGCGAACCAAGGAGGACACCCCGATGGACAAGCCGTCTGGCGATGACGACCGCTTCGCTCCGAGCCGGGAGCGCTTCGAGGCACTACTGGTGTTCTTGGGCCGAGACCGGGCGGCGGCGCTCAGCCACGCCGACATTGAGGATCACCTCGACACCGCGGGACGGGAGTTGCTGCGCCAGCTGTTCCAGGACCACTTGGACCTGCGGGCCGTGCTCGAGGCCCGACTCGACGAGGTGGTCGACGTCGCCGGCGTCGACCACCGAAACGTCGAAGCCGGGCACAGCCGGGCGTTGACGACGATCTTCGGGGAGGTCCGCGTCGAGCGCCTCGCCTACCGGCGTCGAGGCTCCGCCAACCTGCATCCCGCCGACGCGGTGTTGAACCTGCCCGAGGAGAAACACTCCCACGGGCTGCGCCGCCTGGCCGCCATCGAGGCGTCGCGAGGCTCCTTCGACGCCGCCGCCGAGGCCATCAAGCGGGCCACCGGGGCCCGGGTGGGGAAACGCCAGGTGGAACAGCTCGCCGGCGACGCCGCCGTCGACATCGCAGACTTCTACGACACCTTCGCCCCCGAACCCGGCTACGACGGCGACACCCTGGTCCTGTCCTGCGACGGCAAGGGCATCGTCATGCGGCCCGATTCCCTGCGACCCGCTACCGAGAAAGCGGCGGCCACCGCCACCTCCAAGCTCGACCGCCGGCTGTCAAAAGGAGAGAAGCGCTACCGCAAACGCCTGGCCGAGGTGGGTGCCGTCTATGACATCACCCCCGTCGTTCGCACGCCCGGCGACATCATGGGCCCCCACCACGAGTCGACCCCCGCCCCGGTCACCAAAGGCAAGTGGGTCACCGCCAGCGTCGTCGACGACGCCGCACAGGTGGTCACCGCGATCTTCGACGAGGCCCACCGCCGTGACCCCCGCCACCGCCGGCAATGGATCGCCCTTGTCGACGGCAACAACCACCAGATCGACCGAATCGAAGCCGAAGCCGCCGCCCGGGACATCCCCGTCACGATCATCATCGACCTGATCCACGTCATCGAATACCTGTGGGGCGCCGCATGGTGCTTCTTTCCCGAGGCCGACCCAGCCGCCGAAACCTGGGTGCGCACCAAGGCCCTCGCCATCCTCGAAGGCAACGCCCTCCACGTGGCCGCCGGCATCCGACGGCGAGCCACCACTACAGGGCTCGCTCCCGCCAAGCGGAAAAACGCCGACACGTGCACCACCTACTTGACCAACAAGGCCCCCTACCTCAACTACCCACAGGCGCTGGCGGCGGGGTGGCCCATCGCCACAGGAGTGATCGAGGGCGCCTGTCGATTCCTGGTGGCCGATCGAATGGACATCACCGGCGCCCGCTGGAGCGCTGAAGGCGCCGAGGCCATCCTGAAACTACGGTCGGTGCGATCCAACCGCGACTTCGACGACTACTGGGAATTCCACCTCGACCAAGAACGGCGCCGCGTTCACGAATCCCGCTACGCCAACAACATTATCCCGCTCGCCGCGTAAATCACTCCTACAGAGCCGCACCCGAATGGCTTGATGCCCCCGCCCCCAATAGCTGGTTGGCGTCGCTGGAGAATGGCCCGATGGTGGGTTCGGCTTTGGGGCCGCGCACTGGCCCATCCGGTGCTGTGTGGCTGGCGCAACCATCCGCTGGAGGTCCTCAGGAGCTACCTGCAGCCCGTGTCCCAAATCCCTGCAGTCCTGCCCCCAACTTGGCGCGCCTGTCGGTGCGGCAAAACGACTAAGGGCGCACCTGCCGACGAGTAGTTCCGATGCGAGGCGGAGGTAGCCTGAGGGTGAAGTGATCCAGGCCCTGACCATCGTCGGAGCGTCAATCGCAATCGTTGCATGGATCGCTTTCGTCTTCGTTGCCAGGGAAAAACGCGAATCGGAGTTTTTGGCGATGGACCCGGACTGGCGTCTGGAAGAAGAAGCCACCAGCAGATGCGCAGCGTGTCAAGGAGCGGGGACCCGCTTGGAGGTTCGCGCACTACCCTCGGTCAGTACTCTCGCCCGTGTCACCTGCTTCCGTTGCGGTGGCAATGGCAAACCACCCCCGCCTGGGGTCGTGCAACAATGGCCAGCGAGTCTCGGGCCAGGGCCAGCCCAGATTGTTCGCCAGGAGCGGGAATGGCTGAGATTTAAGACATACGCTTTCCGCAAACGCATGCGTCGATGACCGGAAAGTGGAGCCCTCAGGATTACCAGTTAGGTTGAAGCGGCTTTTCGTTCCACATAATGTGCGGCGCGTCAAGTCTGACCAATCCGGCCGATGAGGCGTGTTATTGGCATCGTTCTGTCCCCAGCTCGCCTACCTCCGCAAAGCCGACGGCGCTCACCGGTTCAGCATGTTCATCAGGTCCCTGTTCGCGGTTCGGGCGGCGTCGAGGCTGTCGTTGGCTTCTCGGAGCTCCGCTTCGAGTTGGTTGACCCGTCGTTGGAGAGCGGTGTTGTCGGCGGCGAGTTGCGCGGCACGGGTTTCGAGTTGGTCGAGCATCGAAGCGCTGGCCCGGCCCCGGGCGAGGTCGGCTTCGGCGCCGAGGTTGCGGGCGAGACGGTCTCGGAGGAGGCCGACTTCTTGGTGGAGTTCGCGGAGTTGTTCTTTGGCGTTGGCCAGCTCGGCGCGCAGGCTTTGCTCGGTGACCAGGGAGCGGGGCGGGAGCCGCCAGGCCCGGTCGGGGCCGGCTTGGCGTTGGCGGTCCCGGGCGTCGGCAACTCGGGAGGAGAGGTCCTTGTCGGCGTAGAGCAGCGAGACGGATACGCCGGCTTGGCGGGCGAGGGCGGCGAAGGTGATCGGCTCGCCGGTTTCGAGCATGCGGGTAAGGGTGCGTTCTGCCTGGGCCCGCTTGGTTTGGCTGTCGTGGCGCCTGGCCCGGGCCAGGGCGGCGCTGTTGTCAGCCATCGTCGGCCGGTTTCTGGCGGCGCCCGAAGGCGACGGGAACGGACTGGCGGGCTTTGCGGAGGGTGCGGGAGGCGTCCACGACGGCGTCTCGCTGCTCGGCGGGCAGGCCCTGGAGGAGTTGTTCGTGGCGGGCGATGTGTTCGACGATGACGTCGAGTTGGCCGGCGACGTTGGCGATGACCCAGTTGGCGGCACCCATGGCGAGCAGCATTTCTCGTTCCCGGCGCAGGTCGTCGGCGTACACGCGCAGGTCGGGCAGGTAGGAGGGGTCGGACTCGAAGTGGGGGCAGCCGGCGCATTGATAGCGGATCGGGCACGCCTGGCCGCCGGCACGGACATTGGTCGGCTCGGAGCATTTGCCCATGGGAACGGCCACCCAGGACAGCTGTTCGCGCAGCTCGGCCGCCCGCGACGGCGGTTCCTTTGTTGGTCGGGTGGCGCCGAGGTTGTCGACGGTGTGGCGGGCCAAGAGTTCCATGGCCTGGCGTTTCTTGGTTTCGTTGACCTTGTAGTAGCCGAGGGTGGTGTCCATGTTGCGGTGGTCCATGAGGTCGCGAAGCACCGAGGGGGGCACGCCTTCGTCGGCCAGGGTTTGGGCGTAGGTGTGGCGGAAGGCGTGGCAGGTGATGGCGGAACGGTCGAAGGCCACCGGTTGGCCGTCTCCGCCGGGGATCCCAGTGTCGATTACCGGGATGTTGTCGACCCAGGCCCGAATCCAGAGGAGCAGCTGGATGCCAGAGATGTGGACGCTGCCGTCGGCGTTCTTGTTGGCCCGCGGCAGGAGCCACAGACGCTCCCGGGGCATCGCGGGGAAACGGGCGGCGACCCACGTTTGCTGCTCCCCGATGGCGGCGACCAGGGCGCTGTCGGCCAATGGGAGCCGTCGGCGCATCCGGCTGGCCTTGTGGTTGTCGTAGATCAGGACGGCCTTGCCGTTCTCGTCGACGTCGAGGCAGTCCAGGTGCAGGCTGGCGATCTCCCCGACGCGTCGTCCGGTGCCCTTGAGGAGGTGGTAGGTGAGGACGGCCATGACCCCGGCCCGCTCGCCGAGCACACCGAGGGAACGGTGGGCCGGCTTGCGCGGCGAGTCCTTCGCGCTGCCGGGCGTTTGGGCCAACAGCGCCATTTGGCTATCGAGCTGGGCGACCACGTGTGGGGCCAGCGCCCGGCCCTCTTCCTCCTCGACGATGGGCCAGTGGGTGTCGCCCCGGCGGAACAAGAACGTCGGGTTGAGCCCGGGCAGGAACCCCATCTCGGTCGCCTCGCGGATGACCAGCCCACAGGACTTGGCGATGTGGAACGCCGAGTTGGGTGACATGGTGCCGGTGTCGGGCGCCGACGTGGCCTTGAGGCGCAGCAGGAAGCGGTCCACGTCTCGCCGGTCGAGGGTGGCGGGGTTGTCGCCGCCTCCGAGGCCCGAGGCGAGGACCTGGGAGAGGACTCCCATGGCCCGGACCCGGACCTGGACGGTGACGGTGTCCTTGACCCGGCCCATCGTGGCCGCCGCCCACTGTTTGACCCCGTCTCGTAGCCAATCCTGGGTTATCGGGGTGAAGTCGAGTTGTCCTCGTCGTCCCAGGACCCGCAGGTCCCAGCAGTCGACGGTCAGCTCGCTCTCCGGGTCGCGATAGGCCAACGCCACCCGGTTGATCACGAACCGGGCGAAGCGGCCGTGGTCACGGTTGCGTTCCCCGTCGACGAGTCCCATGTCGAAATCGAGCACCGTGGCGACTCCGGTGGCGCGGAGGTGGTCGACGAAGGCGCTCATGTTCTCCGGGCCGGTCTTGATCTGCTCGGCCACGCGGCGCTGGACGCCGTAGAGGACCTCGAGGCGCACCAGTTCGGGCAGGCCCCGCAAACTCAAGATCCGCCGATTGGAGGGCTGGCGGGCCCGGCGGCGCCACTGGTCGAAGGCGTCGCCCCGGGGGCTTCCGTCGTCTATCCACCTCTTGTAGTGGGGGTTGCACAACCCCAATCCGAAGGCGGCCACCCGGTAGCAGCAGGCGGCGGTGCAATCCCCGTAACTGGGCAGGGGGCGGGCCTCGGCGAGGAACGCCTCGAAGGTCACACCCCGGGCCCGTTGCTTGGTCCACGTGTCGTTGTGCGAGGTGCACAGATCCCACGGCTCCCGCGCCGGCCGGGGACAGCAGGATCCGTCGCCGCCGACGACCATGCATGTTTCGTCGCCGAGACGGCGCCGCAGCGGCGCCGGTCCGCCCGCGGCCAGCCACTCCTCGACGCTGGCCGTCCCGGATCGGGCCAGCTGGCTCTGATGACCCTTGCACAGCGGGCTCGCCGGATGGTCTCGCAGTCCGGGGCAGTCGGCGACGAGACAGGCGCGGCGTCGGGCCAACAGGCCATCCTGGCGGGGGATGAGCAGCAGCCGCACCGGGTCCCACTCGCCGGGCAGCCAGTCGGCGATCACTAGGGAGCGCATCACCGCCAGACGGCGGTCAATGGACGGCTCGACGGCCGTTTCCGGTCTCGGCTGTGGGGCTGATATGGCGCTCACGGTTCACCTCGTTGTCGTTGGGCGTGGCCGTCGATCGCAGCCCGCATGTCGGCCCAGCGGGCATGCATGTACACATCGGTGGAACTGACCGAGGCGTGGCCCAGCAGCTCCTTGACCAGTGCCGGGTCCTTGGTGGCGATCGCCACCTCAGACGCGAAGCTGTGGCGCAGCATGTGAGGCCGGGCCCGGAAACCGGCCACGCTCGACAGGCGGACGAACAAGGCGTCGACCGACGCCGGCGACAACGCCCGGCCCAACGGGGGGCGGAACAGGTTCACCAGCACGTAGTCGCTCTCCGCCGCCTCGGCGACGCTGTCGCGCTCGACCCGATAGGCGTTGAACGCCCACACCAACTCGCGGGCCACCGGGACGGTCCGCGGATAGATCGACTTGGCGAACGCCTTGTTCTCGTTGTCCTCGCGGCGCACCACGTGCAGATGGGCGCCGGCCGCCTTGCACCCCAGATGGGTGGACGACGGCACGAAATGCAGATCCGAGAACCGCAGGCCGCACATCTCCGCCACTCGAAGCCCCGTGGCGTACAACGCCTCGACGATGAACCGGTCCCTGTCGTTGCGGCACGCCTCCACCAGTTGCGTCACCTGATCGCCGGTCAGCGTCATCGGCTGAGGTGGCACCTTGCGGCGACGCACCAGGCGACGGTCGATCACCGGGCGACCCTTGCGCTCGCCGCGGTTGAATCCCGACGGCAGGAACCGCAGTTCGTGGCGGACGCTCAACGAGCCGGCCACCGACACCTCCGTGTATCCCCGCGACGCCAAGAACCGCACGAACTCCACCACCGCCGTCAAAATCCCATCGACCGTCGCCGCCGAACGGGCCGGGGTCAGCGACACCATCGTGGGGTCGGGGGCTCGACGGCGGTTGCGGCCCGGGCGGTGCTTGCGGCTCGGGGTTCGCTCCAACCATCGTGCGAACGCCGCCAAATCCTCAACCCCCGGTGTCGTCGCATCCACACCGCGGCCCGCCGCCCAGGTCAGATACAGCGCCAGCCGGCCCGCGTAGGTGCGGGCCGTGCCCACCGACCGACCCTCACCGTCAAGCAGAACCCGGAGATACTCCGCCACCCGTTCATGCTCGAAAAAGCCGTCGTCCACGACCGTCCAACCCTCCCGGCCGTCCACCGGTGACACCGTCCGCTGCGCCCAGAACTCCACGGCTCGAACATATGTGCGGGGTGTGACCAAAACCCCAAGAGAACCCGTCGCCCAAAGCCAACAACCAAGCTCAACTGGCTGTGCTGGAGGCCCCGCCTGACCCTAAGAGAACCGGCCACATGCTCGAGCAGTTCAGCCGCGAATATCTGCAACTATTCCCCCAGGCCAGAATCCTGGTGGCCACCAAGGACGACGTGACCCCGGCGCGGCGCAAGAACTTCGTGGCCCGCTGCGCCACCGGCGACTGGGACGCGGTGATAATGACCCGCTCGTCGTTCGAGCTGATCCCGGTGTCAGCCGACGCCCAGTCCCGCTTCTTGGCCGCCAAGACCGCCGCCTACCGGGCCGCCATCGAGGCGGCCAAAGATCGGGGCGGGCTATCGGTGAAGCAGCTGCAGAAGGCGTTGGTGCGCGTCGAGGAGAAACACCGCACCCTGCTGGCGGCGCAGAAAAAAGACGACGGGATCTCCTTTGAGTCTACTGGTATAGACTATTTGGCGGTCGACGAGGCGCAGTACCACAAAGGCCTGTACCGCCCATCGCGGATCCAAGGCGCGGCCCATAAAGGGGCGCAACGGGCCGAGGACCTGGCCATGAAACTGGCCGTGCTGCGCGACCGCCACGGGCCCCGGGTGTGCACCCTGGCCACCGCCACCCCCATCGCCAACTCGATCGCCGAGATGTGGGTCATGCAGAGCTACCTGCAACCCGCCGCCCTCGAGGCGGCCGGGCTGGCCCCTTTCGACGGCTGGGCCGCCACCTTCGGGCGCACCGTCACCGCCGTCGAACTGTCCCCCGACGGTTCCAGCTACCGGATGAGCTCCCGTTTCGCCCGCTTCGCCAACGTCCCCGAGCTCCTCACCATGTTCGGCGCCGTCGCCGACGTCGTGACCCGCGACGACCTGTCCGATGGCGCCCTGCCTCTCGACGTCCCCGATATCGCCGGCGGCGGCCCCCAGATCGTCATCGTTCCCCCCGGCGACGGGCTGACGGAGTACATGGCCGAACTGCTCGAACGGGCCGAGAAGGTCCGCAACCGCCAGGTGCGGCCCGAGCAGGACAACATGCTGGCCATCGGCAACGACGGCCGCGCCGCCGCCTTGGACCTGCGCCTGGTGGGCCGCCCCCCCGACGACACCGGCAAGGTGGCGGTGGCTGCCGAGCGCATCACGGCACTATGGGAGCAGACCCGCCACCTCCGCTACCGGGCCCCCGACGGCACCCCCTGGGCCCGCCCCGGTGCCCTGCAACTGGTGTTCTGCGACCTGAGCACCCCCAAGAAAGGCAAGGAGTGGAGCGTCTACCAGGACCTACGCGACCGACTCCACGCGGCCGGCATACCGCACGGCCAGGTCCGTTTCATCCACGAGGCCCCCAACGACAAGGCCAAAGGCGAACTGTTCGCGGCGTGCCGCGACGGGCGGGTGTCGGTGCTGATCGGCTCGACCGACAAGATGGGAGTCGGCGTCAACGTCCAAGCCCGCATGGTCGCAATTCACCATCTGGACTGCCCGTGGTGGCCATCGTCGATCGAGCATTTTGCGACGGAAGGGGGCAGCGCCAAGGCAACCAGAACGACGAGCTCAACATCCTGCGCTACGCCGCCCAGTCGAGCTTCGACGTGTACAACTGGCTTGTTGACCGTACTAGCCCAGGCATCCCCGGAAGGGTTGGGCCTGGGTGTCAGGATCGTCCGGGTCGGAGAAGCGTCGAGCGGTTGAGCCGCCTGTTGGGCGGCTTGGGGGGCCGGTGGAGCAGGTCACAGGGCGGCGGCGACCGGTGGGGGAGCGACCTGGAGGTTCGGGATGTCACCTCGCTTGCCGTTCCATTGGTCGGTTCAGTCAGGGCGCCCGGTGGCGATTCGGAGCACTACCAACTGGACTTCCCGGCCGATGAGCGTGCGGCCAGGGCGGGCAACGAGTATCTGTCGGACCTGGCCGATACCTTTGCCCGGCCGCTCACGCTGCGTTCGTACGGCTATGACCTGTTGCGCTGGTTCCGCTTCATCGCGGCGATCGGGGTGGCGTTCGACGGGGCGGCCCGCAGCGACTACAGCGATTACGTCCGGTGGTTGGGGGTTTCAGGCAAGACGGGTGGCTCTCGGCGTCCCCGGGCTGAGCCGGTTCGGGGTCGCCTGAACCGGGAGACCGGGAAGCTGCTGCCCCATGACACCGAGTTCGATCCGGCGACGATGGCGCACAGCCGGATTGTGTTGCACGAGTTCTACGAGTTCCTCCTCGACAAGGGCATGCGTCCGTTGATCAACCCGGTCCCGCACTCCCGGCGACGTGACCGGGGCCAGCTGAGCCAATTCCCTCATCACAACCCGCTCGAGGATTTCGGGCCCCGGCGGCGGGGTCGCCCGCGCTACGACCCTCCCAATCCCAAGGTCACGCCCCGGCATATGACCGACGAGCATTTCGAGCGGTTCTGGGCGGAGCTTGGCTGCGACCGTGACCGGGCGCTGGTCAAGGTGGCCGTCGACTGCGGCGTCCGTCCCAGTGAGCTGCTCGGCATGGCGGGCGAGGACATCGACTGGGGCAACGCGCTGATCCACGTGGTCCGAAAGGGTGGCCGGAAGGCCCAATGGCTGCCCGTGTCCGGCGACGCGGTGGTTTGGTTGCGCCGCTACCAGGCGGCGTCGGGATACGTGGCCGGATCGGAAGACCCGGTGTGGGTGGTCGCCCGCGGTGAGCGCCGCATACTGACCTACGGCGCCTACCGGGCGATCTTCACCCGGATCAACAGCCGGCTGGGGACCAACTGGACGGCGCACGACCTTCGCCATACCGCCTGTGTGCGGATGCTCGACGCCGGTATGGACCTCCACAAGGTGCAGGAGATCATGGGCCACGAAGACCTGAGCACCACCCAGCGCTACGTGCGTCCCCGCCTCGATGAGCTGATCGAGGCCCAACGCGAGGCGCAAGCCCGTCCCCGACCGGCGCCCGCAGGGCCGGGCGCCTACGCCCAGCAGGACATCGACGACCTCCTCGGACGGCGTCGCCAATGACGACAACGATCGGAACGACGACCGCTGTCCCTGCCGATACTGGCCGCCTGCCCGGCCCAGGCCAGCAGAACCCCCGGCCGTACTACCGCCGGAAGCCGGGCGACGGCCTCGGCGAGCTGGCGTCGCCGGTGTTCGACTCGGCACCACAACGTCATCAGCGATCCCCGGCCGCCGAAATCGTCGCCCTGGCGTGGAGTCTGCAGCCGGCGGAGGCGGACCCGTCGTCGGGCATGCGACGAGGGCTGGGGGCTGAGCGCCTGCTGGCCTACCTGGCGCTCTTCCCGGGGGGCACCTGGCAGGAGCGTTGGCAGGCGAGCCCCCTCGAAGAAGCGGGCCCGGGTGTCACCAAGGACGTGGTTAGCGAGAAGCTGGGCCTCCCGACGACAAAAGGGCCGTTGTACTTGATCACAGCCGGTCTGGGGGCGCTGTTGGCGCTCGACGTCGTCCGGCCCAGTTTCGACTACCTGCACGGCTTGCGGACCAGCAACCTGTGGCTCCAGCTGGCGGGCTTCCGGAACGATCCTGACGCCGACATCTTGATCGCGGCGCCCGCCAGCGAACAGAGCCGTTCGCATTCCTCAGGCGTCCTCGGCCGGCTGTTGGTGCTCACCGGCCGCCCCGTCGCCCAGCTGACCGCAGCCGACCTGCTGGGCTACCGGGACACGGTTCTCGTCCGCCGCAACCAGACGGTCGGCTTGGAGCACCTGTGGGCATGCCTGGAGAGCCGCGGTGTGGTCGAGGGGACGCTACGTCAGGCGATCCGCCCCGGCCAGAAGACCGTGACCCAGTTGGTCGACAACAATCCCATCAAGAGCAGCCGGGTGCGGGCCCTGTTCATCGCCTACCTGACCGAGCGGTCGCTTCGAATCGACTACTCCACCTTGCGGTCGGTCGTCACCAGTCTCTGCACCCTGTATTGGGCCCAGGTCGAGCAGATATCGCCGGGCATCGACACCATCGACCTGCCCGAGGAGGTGGCCGCGGCCTGGAAGGAGCAGATCAGATGGCGGGAGTTGCCCGGTGGCAGCCGGGTCCCCCGGAGGAACCTGATGAATGTGTTGATGACGGTCCGCGGCTTCTACGCCGACCTGATCCAACTGGCTTTCGACGACCCGGCCCGCTGGGCGGGGTGGGCGTGCCCGCCGCCGGTCAGTGAGAACGAGGTCAAGCGGTACGACAAGTGGCGCAGCCAGCTGCGCAGCGAGAGATGCACGAACGCACCCGGGTCCGGGCAGTCAAGGTGACCACCTTGGCCGATGTCGCCGAGCGCCGCTACCAACAGGTGCGGGCCCTCTACGAGGCGGCCCGCGCCATCGGCCACGGGGAGCGCGTCACCGTCGCCGGGGACACCTACGAACGCGTCGACGGGGCGGCTCATGACCTGGCCCACCCTCGCATGAAGAAGGTCCTGGCCGATGGGAGCCTGGCCCCACGCACCCACGATCTGATCCATGACGAGGAAGACGCCTTCTGGGGCGTCGTGGTGGTCGAGGTGCTGCGCCACACCGGTATCCGCGTCGAGGAGATGCTCGAACTGACCCAGCTCGACGTGCACGAGTACGACCATCGCGACCCCAACGTCGGCAAGGTCCTGCTGCTGCATGTCAACCCATCCAAGATGGACCAGGAGCGGATGCTGGTCATCGCCCCCGAGCTGGCCGCCATCCTCGCCTCGGTGGCGCGACGTATCCGGAGTGCCGTCGGCTCCACCGAAGCCGCCCTGCCGTCGGTCGTTCTCTACGACTACATGGAGTGTCAGAACAGCGAACCATTGCCGTTCTTCTTCCAACGCACCGCGGGCAAAGGATTCAAGGGCACCACCCGGCCCATCACAAAGGCCTACGTCTCCCGGGTCCTGCGGGGCGTATGCGCGGCGGCCGGGCTGGCGGCTGCTGACGGCAGCCCGATCGACTTCACCGCCCATGACTTCCGCCGGGTCTTCGCCACCGACGCCCTGGCGGCTGGCCTACCGCCTCACATCATCCAGAAGCTCATGGGTCACGCGTCTATCGCGACCACCCAGGGTTATGCCGCCATCTTCCCCGACGACGTGATCCGCTCGCACCGGGCGTTCATCGACAACCGCCGGAAGTTCCGGCCATCAGATGAGTACCGCGACGTCACCTCCGAGGAGTGGGACCAGTTCGAGGAGCACTTTGCCAAACGCAAGATCGCCATCGGCGACTGCATGCGCGCCTACGGCACCAACTGCGTCCATGAGTACGCCTGCGAGCAATGCAAACTGGCCAGACCCGACCAAGGCGCCAAGCCTCGCCTGCAACGAACCCGCGAAGGGCTGATCGAACAGACCCAGGAGGCCCGCGACCGTGGCTGGCTCGGGGAAGTCGAACGTCTCACCCACATCCTCGCTGGCGTCGACGACAAGCTCGCCGAGATCGAGCGGGCCGAGCGCCAAACGACCATTGTCCAACTCGGGCCGCCGCGAATCCGTCCCTCAATCCGAGACACGAGGTAGGGCGCTAGGTGCCCCCGACTGCGGCTACTCTGCCGCAGGCGGGTGAGGATAGAAGGTGCCGCCGACCGAACCATGCCGAGAGGCGGACCGACAGAGGGGTGGAGTTTCCGATGGCAAGGGGTAGGAGCAGAGGTCAGAGGACACCGCCTGGGACGGGGCTTGGGACGTTATCCGCTGGCCGTCCGAGCCGAAGCATCGTACTGGTCCTGCTAGTCGCAATGTTGATGAGCGGATCACTGGCCTCCTTCACTGCGAAGGCAACCCGGCCAGCCGCATCCTCAAGGCCAGGGACACCTAAGGCCAAGGCTAGTCGTCAGACCGTCACGGCAGGTCATCCGACCAGCGGTGCGCCGCGGGCCGCAACCGGGCAACGGGGAACCTATGTCGCTCTCGGGGACTCATATTCATCAGGTGAAGGTCTGGGCGATTGGCTGAGCGGTACTGACACTAAGACGGGTTCGAAGCGCAACCAATGTCATCGCTCACCGCATGCCTATCCGGACCTATCGCCCTCGGTCGTGCTACCTAATCCTCAATCCACCGATCGGGTGTCGTGGTTGGTCTGTGAGGCATTGAAACGAAGTGTTTGGGTGGGATATGGCCGGGTTGGGGTTGGGCGGGCGAGCGGTCAGCGTGGGTGGCACGCGTGGGGTCAAA
>JALYXV010000182.1 GCA_030947025.1 Actinomycetota bacterium
CCCCCCCACCTCCGAGCTCCCGCTGCGGATCAACGTCAACTGCGCCGGTATCCCCGAGGCCGCCCGGACCATCGCCCGCTCCGGCGCCCCCCACGACCACGCCCGCTTCGCGCGGGTCGTCAACGTCAATCTGATGGGGACGTTCAATGCCATGGTCCATGCCGCCGCGGCCATGGCGGGCAACGCGCCCCGGGTCGACGGTGAGCGGGGCGTGATCGTCAACACCGCCTCGATCGCCGCCTTCGACGGTCAGATCGGCCAGCTGGCCTATGCCGCGTCCAAGGGCGGTGTCGTCGCCATGACGTTGCCCGCCGCACGCGACCTGTCATCGGTGGGCGTGCGGGTGTGCGCCATCGCACCTGGACTGATGGACACCCCCATGCTGGGGCTGCTCCCGGAGGATGCCCGGCGGGCCCTTGGCGCGGTGGTGCCCCCTCCCAAGCGGCTGGGGCAACCGGCCGAGTTCGCCGAGCTGGCCGCTCACATCATCGAGAACCGCTACCTGAACGGCGAGGTGATCCGCCTGGACGGCGCCCTGCGGATGCCACCCCGGTAACCCAGAGGGCTCAGGCGATTCGGGTCAGCTCGACGTTGACATCGAGGCTCTTGACCGGCGCCCCGGTGAAGATGCCCTTCAGGGGCGTTACGTCGGCATAGTCCCGGCCCCTCGCCACCAGGACGTGCTGTGGGCCGATGAATCCGCCGTGGGTCGGGTCGAGGGCCAACCAGTCGCCCACCCAGGCCTCGATCCATGCATGACTCTGGCCGGCATGGACCTGGCCCAAACCCGCTTCGGTGTCGGGGTACAGGTACCCGGACACATACCGGCTCGGGATGCCGATGGCGCGGAGAATGCCGAGCATGATGTGGGCGAAATCCTGGCACACGCCGTTTCCGGCGGCGAAGGCCTCCGGAGCCGATGTGGCCACCGTCGTCGACCCGGTTCGGTAGGTCATGTGGTCATGAACGAAGGCATTGGCTGCCAGGGCGGTCGCCTTCGGGTCCCGCGAGCCCCCCGCCCGCAGGCTCACGGCCTGCTGGGTCAGCGCCTCGTCGGCGGGAACGTACTCGGACGGATTCAACAGCTCGCAGAAGCGGTCGCGCTGTTCTTCCCGGGCCAGCTCCTCCCACGTCGTGACCTCGGTGCAGGGCAGGGGCGACGACGTCTCCACCACGGCCGAGGCGGCCACCGTCAGCTCGTCGTGGGGCTGGTGAACGTCGAAGGCGTGCACCATCGTCCCCCAGTAGTCCCAGTAGCGAAAGGCGCGTACGGCCGGGCGGATCTCCAGTCGGGCGTCGATGGTTGTCTGCCCGGGAACACTGAGGGGGGTCATCCGGGCCTCGTTGTACGAGTTGGTCACTGTTCCCTGGTAGAGGTAGCGCGTCAGGTGACGAACCCGCAGTCGCCACGTCATCGTTTCCTCATCCCGCCCGCCAGGCGACCAGCCGGGTCTGTCCGAAGTACCGACCGGCGATGGCGCTCGCCGCTTTCCCGCACAACGATTGAATATCGGCCAACCGTTCGGGCAGATGGGCCAGGAGTTCCTCCCGGCCGCCGAACTCCAGCCCGGTCCGGGCCCGACCAAGCATGCGCCGAGCCTCGTCCTCCAGACCGGTCCGGCCCGAGCGGGGGTCCAGTTCCGCCAGGCACCGCTCGGCCGTGCTGAGGGCGTGGAAAAGGGATCGGGGGAACAGCCGGTCCAGCAGAAGGAACTCCGCCGCCAGCGACGCGTCGACCGCCTGGTGGTAGGTCCGCAGGTACGCCTCATGGGCCGAGCAGCACCGCAGCGTGGTGATCCAGCCCGCCGTGCCCCAGCCCTCCCGGTGGCGGGCCGACAGCAGCCGGGTCGTCATGTCGACCCGCTCGATGCTGCGCCCGAGCACGAGGAAGCGCCACCCGTCGTCGCGGCTCATGGTGGAGTCGGCCAGGCCCGCCAGGATGGCGGAGCGCTCCTTGATCCAGTCGAAGAAGGTGTGGGGGCTGTAGCCGTCGGCCACCTCGCGGGCCTCCGGCAGCGCGTTGTAGGTGGCGTTCAGGCACCGCCATGTCTCGGCCGAGACGGCCTCGCGGGCACCCCGGGCATTCTCCCAAGCGGCGGTGATGGCGCCCACGATGGACCCGCCGTACATCGGGTCGTAGGCCAGCAGCCGGGTGACGCTGTCGGCATCCAGGCGCATGCCGTCGGCCCGGTGGGCCACCCCCATAACCTCGAGCAAGGCCCGGCATGCCGCTTTCTCGTCGACCTCGGGATCCTCGAGCAGCAGGTGGTAGTGGACGTCCAAGATGCGCGCTGTGTCCTCGGCCCGCTCGACGTAGCGCCCGAACCAGTACAGCGACTCGGCGATCCGGCTCAGCACGGTCCCCGCCCCGGTGCCTGCTGTTGCTGTTGCTGCTGGGCCGAGTGGGGCGATTCCGGGCCCAGGTCGGGGGGCGGATTGGCGCCCCGGACCGCCGGGTAGGACGGCAGCGGTGGGGCCAGCACCACCTCTTGGCGAATTTCGGCGTCGGTCAGGACCCAGGTGTCCTTGGAGCCCCCGCCCTGGCTGGAGTTGACCACGAAGCTGCCCGCAGGCAGGGCCACCCGGGTCAGGCCGCCCGGCACCACCCAGATGTCCTGGCCGGTGTTGACGGCAAAGGGTCGGAGGTCGATATGGCGGGGCGCCATCCCTTCGGGGCACTGGGTGGGACTGGTCGAGAGCTGGACCACCTCCTGGGCGATCCAGCCTCGGGGATTGGCCTGGATCACCGGCCCGAGCGCGGTCAGCACCGCGTCGGATGCCTGGGGGCCGATGACGAGCCCCTTGCCCCCGGAGCCGTCCACCGGTTTGAGCACCAGCTGGTCGAGACGCCCGAGCACGTCCGCCAGCACGTCGGGATCCTCCAGCCGGTAGGTGGGTACATTGGCCAGCACCGCTCCCTCACCCAGGTAGTACCGGATGAGTTCGGGCACGTACGGGTAGATCGCCTTGTCGTCGGCCAGGCCGTTGCCGACCGCGTTGGCGATGGTGACGTTGCCCGCCCGGGCGGCATTGAGCAGGCCCGGGCAGCCGAGCACCGACTCGGGCCGGAACTGCAGCGGGTCCAGGAAGTCGTCGTCCACCCGGCGATAGAGCACGTCGACCCGGCGCTCGCCCTCGGTGGTGCGCATGTACAAGACGCTGTCGAGGCACACCAGGTCCCGACCCTCGACCAGCTCCACCCCCATCTGGCGGGCGAGGAAAGAATGCTCGAAGTAGGCGGAGTTGTACACCCCAGGGGTCAGGAGCACCACGACGGGGTCATCGGCGCTGGGCGGCGCGGCGGCCCGCAGCGCTTCCAGCAGCATGGAGGGGTAGCCGGCCACCGGCCGCACCCGGTGGCTGACAAACAACTCGGGGAACACATGGGTCATGGCCCGGCGATTCTCGATGACGTAGGAGATCCCCGACGGGGTGCGGACGTTGTCCTCCAGAACGACGAAGCGGCCCGCTCCGTCGCGCACGAGGTCAATGCCCGCGACGTGGACCCGGACCCCGTTGGCGGGCTCGATTCCTGCCGCCTCCCGGTGAAAATGGGTGGCGCTGGTGACCAGCCGGCGGCTGATCACGCCGTCGTTGAGGACCTGGCCGGCACCGTAGATGTCATCGAGGAACGCCTCCAACGCCTTGACCCGCTGGCGCACCCCCCGCTCGATGATCGCCCATTCATGGGCTGCGATGACCCGGGGGACCAGGTCGAGGGGGAAGGGCCGTTCCTCCCCGGACAGCGAGAAGGTAATCCCCTGGTCTCGGAACGCCTGGTCACGGGCGTGGCATCGCAACTCGAAGTCGGCAGGGGACAAGGTCTGGAGAACGCCGAACAACCCCTGGTAATGCTCGCGGGGTTCGCCATCCACGGCGAACATCTCGTCCCAGGCGGTGCCCAGGTCGTAACGATCGAGGATGTCGCCCATTCAGGAAAGCACAGCAGCCAGTTGTTTCCGATGTGTTGCCAAGTGTTGAACGGTCAGTGTTGAACGGCAGAGTTGAACGGCAGAGTTGAACGGCAGTGTGAACGGTCGAGTACAGGTTACCTGGGACGGTCGGCTGCCGTGTTGGTCAGCACGGCGGGTTGGGCGCGACCCAGACCGGCCCAGCCGGATCGTCCCTTTTTCCCCAACTGGTAGGACGCGGGGCGATTCTGGGTATGTCCCAGCCATGCGCCCACTCATAATTGCCGCCGTGGTTTTCTTCGTCATTGCCGCCATCTCGGCTTTTTCCGCCAGCGTGAACGCCAATGAGACCGGATTCATCGCTCTCGGTCTGGCCTGCTTTGCCGGCGATCAGCTCACCACCGGTCTCGGTGTCAACTGGAACCGTCCGGTCGCCCGCCGCGGCGCCCGGCGTCATTTCTGAGCCGCTCGTCAGTACCTCAAACCGCAGACCAGCGACGCACGGTTCCCAGGTGCAGATACCCGTCCCGGGTCCGTCCTTCCACTCATAGGCCATCGGGAACGTGCCCCAACCGCAACATTCTTCAGGATTGTGGTGGACGGGCGAGGGGTAGATCGGCACGATGAATCCTAAGGTTTCCCGATCGCCCCGGTCCCGATCGCCCCGGTCCCGATCGCTCCGATCCCGATCGCCCCGATCGCTGTGCCCCGGAGCGAAGCGCTGTCGAATTCTCGCCTAGCAGAACGAGGTTCACTTCCTAGCAGCCCAGAGTTCGTCCTTCGGACCGCCGGGCAACACCTTCCGGCCATGTCCGTGGGCCAGCCTTGTCAAGCGTGGCGGTTGGTTGCGGCACTGGCGGCGCCGGTCGCGGGCGGGAGGCGAGGATCACCGCAGCGCTCGAGCTGGCCGCGAGCGTGTGCCGTTCGCTGGTCCAAGCCACGTTTCCCGTCTTCCTTCCACCTCTCGGATCTTCCAGCCCGTCCCGGGACCCGGGTCCCCGACGGCACCACCGCTCCGCCTCACGCTGACCGACTCGACGCGGCCCGCTGATGGGCCGACCGGACTTGGGCGGGCTGCTGGGCCGGCCCGGGCGGCGTCAACGCAGGCACTGGGTGGGCGACGGCCGGGCTTATATCGAGGTGCGAGCCGTCCACCGGGGCCACGCCCACGCCCGGCAGCTCATCCGCCACGTCGAGGAAGCGTGCGGCAAGGCCGGCGGCGTCAAATGGGCCAAGGTCATTCCTGTCCTGGGACGGGTGGTGGTGGCGCTCGATGACCACATTGCCGATTTCGACGCCGCCAATCTCGACGATCTGATCAGCATCATCGAAGCGGCCGAGGAAGCGTTCGGCGTCGACGGCGAGCCCTTTCCCCTCGATCGGCCCGAGCATCCCGGCGACATAGAACCGCTGCGCCGCGGGATGTATGCCATCGGCGCCGATATGGCCGGCCTCGGTCTGGCCACGTTGGGCCGGATCGTGCGGTCCACCCCCATTCCCTATGAGCTGGCCGGCCTGGTGAGCATCATCGACGCCGAGCCCCGCCTCCGGCACTTTCTCGAGGCGCGTCTGGGGGGGCCGGTGACCGACATCGGTCTGGCCGTGACCAACGCGGCGGCACAAGGCCTGGCCCAGGGGCCACTCGGTCTGGTGCTCGACCTGGCCTACCGCGTCACCGTGCTGGGCGAGGTCCAAGCCCGCAGGACGTGCTGGGAAGCGCGCCACGGGGAGTTGTGTCGACCCCCAGTTGGGGGCGGCGGAACCGACCCGATTGTCCCCGAGCCGGTGGCCCGTCCCCTCCCTCGACCGCCCGGTCCGGTCGAGCGTTACGCCGACCGGGCCGCCATCGCCGCCACCGCCGGTGCGGGCGCCACCTTGGTGGCCACCCGAAACGGACGGCGAGCATCGGCCACGCTGCTGGCCGGCGTGCCCAAAGCCGCCCGCCTCGGGCGCGAGGGCTTCGCGGCCCAGCTGAGCCGGACCCTCGCCAGCCGGGGCGTGCTGGTGCTTGACCGGGCCGCGCTCCGGCGGCTCGATGCGATCGACTGCCTCTGCATCGACGAACGCTTCCTCATCACCGGCAGGCTGGTCCTCGAGCAACTCAGGGTGGTCGGCGGCGCCGAGCGCGGCGAGGTCGAAGCCCGGCTGCGCAGCCTGTACGACCCGGAACGACCTCAAACGCTGCACCGGCGCCAACGCTGGACGGCCGGCCCGCTCGACCAGCTGGCCATTTCCGATCGCCGCGGCCTGAGCACCCTGGGCGACCCGGGCGGCCTGGGACATGGCCATCGTGGCCGGCCGATCGGACTGGCCCGAAACGACCGCTTGGTCGCACTGGCGCGGGCGGTTCCGGAGATCGACCCGCTCGCTCACGCGCTGGTCAGGCTGGCTCGCCGCGAAGGGCACATGGTGGCGGTGGCAGGGAGCGACCAGTCGGTGGTGCACGGGTTGGATGCCGACCTGAGCGTGGACGGTGGCACTGGTCTCGCTGATTCGGTGCGCATGCTGCAGAGCGACGGGTGCAGCGTCCTCTTGGTTGCCGGTCCCGAACCGGCCGCCCTGATGGCAGCCGACTGCTCCATGGAGGCGTCGATCCCGGGCACGCCCGTGACCATGGCCGGTCACCTGCTGGCGGCCCAGACCCTGGAGGATGCCTGCTTCCTGGTCGAAGCCAGCGGCGCGGCCCGCCACGCCAGCCGCCAGGCCACGGCCGTCGCCCTCATCGGCTCCGGGCTGGCCACGATCAACGCGCTGACCGGGCCGGCCAACGCCGCGCCCAGCCGGGCCATGACCGCGGTCAACGTCGCCGGCATGGTGTCGCTGGCCAACGGTACCCGGGCCGCCATCGGGCTGGCCCGGCGCCCGAGGACCGATCGCCATCACGCCCCCCCTCCCTGGCACGAGTTGGAGGTGTCGGCGGTGCTGGACCTGCTGGAGACCTCGCCGTCAGGGCTCGATGAGGCGCAGGTACGACGGCGGGCCGAGCTGCGAGCAGAACCAGATGATCGTCCCCCCGCCCTGTGGAGCTCGGTGCTCGAGGAACTGGCCAATCCGTTCACGCCCATCCTGGCCGCGGGCGCGGCGGCCAGCGCGGCTGTGGGCGGGGCCGCTGACGCCGGCTTGGTCGCCGCCGTGACGGCCGTCAACGGTCTGGTCGGAGGGGTTCAGCGCTACCACGCCCAGCGGGCCCTGGCGTCACTGGCGCGCACCAGCGCCCTCCCGGTGCGGGTCATTCGGTCCGGTCAGCCCACGGTCATCGAGGCGGGGGCAGTGGTTCCCGGCGACATCCTCGTGGTCGCCGCGGGCGACGGCATACCCGCCGATTGCCGGATCCTCGAGGCCGACCATCTCGAGGTGGACGAGTCGAGCGTGACCGGCGAGTCGGTGCCTGTGGCCAAATCAGCCCAGCCCTGTTTCGCCGCCCCGGTGGCAGAGCGGAGCTGCGTGCTGTACGAGGGCACTTCGGTCGCCGCCGGGCGGGCCACGGCGGTGGTCGTGGCCACCGGCGTCGACACTGAAGCAGGCCGCAGCCTGGAGTTGACGGGCGACCGAACGCCTCCCGCCGGGGTGGAGCGCCGCCTCGGCCGGCTCAGCGCTCTCACCCTGCCCATCGTCTTGGCCGGTGGCGCGGCGGTCACCGTCACTGGTCTCCTGCGGGGCCGCTCGCCCCAGGCGAGTCTGGCTTCAGGGGTCAGCCTGGCCGTGGCCGCCGTCCCGGAGGGACTCCCGATACTGGCCACCATGGCCCAGCTGGCCGCGGCCCGGCGGCTCTCGACCCGGGGAGCCCTGGTGCGCGACCCGCGGGCGATCGAGGCGCTCGGCCGGGTCGACGTCCTGTGCACCGACAAGACCGGGACACTGACCGAGGGCCGGATCTCGCTCCAGCGCCTGTCCGACGGCAGAAGGGATGTGGCCACGACCGGCCCGCTGCGGCGTCACCACCGACACCTCGTGGGGGCCGGATTGCGGGCCAGCCCCCCGCCCGACGACGGCGAGGTGCTGCCCCACTTGACCGATCGGGCCGTGGTCGAAGGGGCGGCGGCCGCCGGGGTGGGCGAAACCGAGGGCCGCCCGGGGTGGCGTCGAGGCGCCGAGCTGCCCTTCGAGCCGGCCCGCGGCTTCCATGCCACGACGGGTGGGGCCGACGACGGCAGCTGGCTCAGCGTGAAGGGGGCACCTGAGACCCTGCTGCCCCGCTGCACCAGCTGGGCCGACCCGGACGGCACCCGTGAGATCGACGCCGCCGTGACGGCCCGGCTGGACGTCGAGGTCGACCGACTGGCTCGGATGGGCTTCCGCATCCTCGCGGTGGCCGAGCGCCCCATGGCGGCCCCCGCCCCCGATGGCGACGCCGCGCCCGATCCTGATCCCGGATGCCTCGCCGACGAGGACGTGAACGGCCTCTGCCTGCTCGGATTCCTCGTGCTGTCCGACCCGGTGCGGTGCAGCGCCGCGGCCGCGGTGGCCAAACTGCGGCTGGCCGGGGTCAACGTGGTCATGGTCACCGGCGACCATCCCAGCACCGCTGAGGGGATCGCAGTCGAACTCGGGATCCTCGACGGCAAACGGGTCATAACAGGCTGCGAACTGGCTCGCCTGGACGACGCTGCCCTCGACGCCGTTCTGCCCGAAGTATCGGTGGTCGCCCGCGTCACGCCCGCCGACAAGGTCCGCATCGTGGCCGCGTTCCAGCGCACCGGTCACTCGGTCGCCATGACGGGCGACGGCGCCAACGACGCTCCCGCCATCCGGATGGCCGATGTCGGCATCGCCCTGGGCGCGACCAGCACCCCTGCGGCCCGGGGCGCGGCCGACCTCGTCGTCACCGACGAACGGGTGGAGACCGTCGTCGACGCCATCGTTGAGGGCCGGGCCATGTGGGCCTCGGTTCGCGAGGCCCTCGCCATCCTGCTGGGCGGGAACCTGGGCGAAGTGGGCTTCACCCTGGGCACGACGCTGGTGGCAGGACAGGCCGCCCTTTCCCCCCGTCAGCTGCTGCTGGTCAATCTCCTCACCGACGTGGCCCCCGCCCTCGCCATCGCCCTGCGGCCGCCCCGGGACCGCTCATCCGACGCGCTGCTCCGGGAGGGGCCGGACACCTCGCTCGGCTCGGCCCTCGAGCGGGCCATCCTGCTCCGGGCCGTGGCCACCGGGGGCGGGGCGGGCGCGGCCTGGCTGTTGGCTCGGGCGACCGGCACCCGCCGCCGGGCGTCCAGCACCGCCCTGGTCGCCCTGGTCGGCTGCCAACTGGGCCAGACGCTGGCGACGGGCGCCCGAGACCCGATGGTGATTCTGGCCGGGCTGGGATCAGGGGCGGTGCTGGCCGCGCTGGTCCAAACCCCCGGGGTGAGCCAATTCTTCGACTGCACCCCCCTTGACCCGGTGGCGTGGGCGATCGCCGTGGGCGCGAGCGTCGGGGCAACCGGCTTCTCGCTGGCGGGCGACTGGGCCCTGCGCCACCTGGTCCGCGCCCCTCCGATCGGGGAAAAGGGAGGCCCGGCGGCGACCGAGTCGGCCCGCCCACTCCCGCCCGCCCCCCCCTCGGGGCAGAAGCGTTACCGCTCGAGCGAGCCAACTACAAGGAGATCCAATGGCGACCACCACCCCGAACAGCCACAACTCGAAGACGTCGAAGGCGGGCGGAGCTGCTCAAGTCGTTGAGCGGCGCACGCTGCGCGTCGCCCTTCCGCTCATCGACAAGTCGCTAGAGGTACCCCGGGAACTGGTGCCGTACTACCTGGGCGTGGGGTTCATGGCCGCGTGCGAACTGATCGAATGGCCCGTGGCGCTCATCATCGCAGCCGGCCACACCATCGCGGCCCGGAGCCAGAACGACACGCTGCGCGAACTGGGCAGCGGCGTCGAGGCCGGGGCCTGACGCCTACCCGCGCTGCCAGTCCTTCCACACCGGGTCGTAGCCCGCCGCCCGCAAGACGACCGCGATCTCGTCCGGAGAGCGGGTGTCGGCGATCTCGAACTGGGGTTCGGCGTCGCTGACGCACGCATAGCCGCCTGGCTCGGTGTGCGACCCGGCCGACATGGTGGTGACCCCGAGGGGGACCAGCGCGTCCCGGAAGGCCGGCGTCTCCCGGGTCGACAGGTTGATCCCGACATCGGGCAAGGTGATCCGGAGCGCGCACAGCAGCTGCACGAACTCGGCATCGGTGATGGAGCCGGCGGGCTGGTAGCCGCCCGCCGCGGGGCGCAGGCGCGGGAGGGCGATGGTCACCTCGCAGCGCCACCACCGCTTCATCAGGGCCCGGGCGTGGGCGGCCAAGGCGATGGCGTCCGCGCGCCAGTCGGCGTGCAGGCCGAGGAGGGCCCCGATTCCCAGCCGGCGCATCCCCGCCTCGGCCCCCCGATCGGGTGCTCCCAGCCGCCAGGCGTAGTTGCGCTTCTTGCCCTTCAGGTGCACGGCCGCGTAGGTCGACGGGTCGTACGCCTCCTGGAACACCGTCAGACCGTCGCAGCCCGCCCCGACCAATCGCCGGTAGGTATCGGTGTCCCACACCTGGACCTCGACGCTGATCTGGGGGACGGTCGGTGCCAGCGCCGCCACGCACGCGACGAGGTAGTCCTTGCTGACGATGCGGGCGTGTTCCCCCGCTACCAGCAACAGGTGGCGAAATCCCTGCTGGCGCAGCGCCGACGCCTCGGCCCGCACCTCCTCGAGCGAGAGGGTCCGCCGCCGGATCTCGTTTTCGGCCGAGAACCCGCAGTAGGCGCACACCGACACGCACTCGTTGGACAGATACAGCGGGGCGTACAGCCGCACCGTCGGTCCGAAGCGACGGATGGTCGTGGTGTGGGCCGCCTGGGCCAGGTCCTCGAGCCGGCCGGCTGCGGCCGGTGACAGGAGCGCGGCAAAATCGGCCAGCGGCGCGCCACTTCGCCCCAACGCCCGCTCGACGTCAACCGGACGGGCGTCGGCCGCGTGGGCCCGCAGGCCGGCGACATCGGTGCTGACCACGTCGGCCGCCGCCGTGCCGGGCGGGACGGTCTCGGGCCGGGTGAGCAGTGCGACAGGCACCGGGCGAGGTGCCCGGGCGTCGGTCACGGGTGTCATCAGGCCAGGAAGCCGGTCAGGGGCGAGGAGGCTGAGGCCACCGCGGCGGAGGCCGGTAGTCCGGCCAGATACCCCATCCGGCCCGCCTCGACCGCCCGGGCGAACGCCCGGCCCATGGCCCGAGGGTCGCGGGCCGTCCCGATCGCCGTGTTGACGAGCACCGCGTCGGCCCCGAGCTCCATGGCGAGCGAGGCGTGGCTGGGCGCCCCGATGCCGGCGTCGACCACCACCGGGACCTGGGCCTGCTCGATGATGATCTCCAGCGCCGCCTGGGTCCGCAGCCCCTGATTGGATCCGATCCACGACCCGAGGGGCATGACCGTGGCGCACCCCGCTTCCTCCAGCCGCTTGCACAGCACGGGGTCGGCCGAGCAGTAGGGCAGAACGGTGAAGCCCTCCGCCACCAGTGTCTCCGCCGCCCGCAGGGTGTCGACCGGGTCGGGCAGGAGATGCCGGGGATCGGGGGTGACCTCCAGCTTGATCCACTCGGGGAGGCCGGCCGCCCGGGCCAGCCGGGCCAACCGCACCGCCTCGCTCCAGTCGGCCGCGCCGCTGGTGTTGGTCAGCAGCAGCACTCCGTGGGCCGGGAGGGCGTCGAGAATGTCCTCGGTGGCGGCCGGGTCGATGCGCCGCAGGGCGACGGTCACCATCTCGGTTCCGCTCGACGCGATCGTGTCGGCCAGCACCTGGATGGAGGGGAACTTTCCCGTGCCCAGAAACAGCCGGGACTGGAACGATCGCCCGGCGATCACGAGTGGTGCGAGTGGCTCGGTGATGGTCATCGATGCGCTCCCTGGCCCGCGTTACCGGACCGGTCCTCAGGAGGGTCGCTGGCCGCTCGCCAGCCTCTCAGCCCGGAATTGCCGAGCTCCCCTGCGTCTCCGCCCAAGTCTAGGCGCCGCGATGCCAAAGACGCGGAGTCCAGGCGGTCCGGTCGACCGCACCGCTAATTTGCTGAGCGATGCGGTTTTGGACGGTTGACGAGGCCCGGGCCTACCTGCCGCGGGTGCGCCAGCTCCTGGCGGTGATCCGAGGAGTGGCGACCGGTGCCGCCAAGTCGGGGTCCAACGGCCATGGTCCGGTCGGGGCGGCCGATGCCGTCCAGGCCAGCCTGGAGGAGCTTCATGCCGGAGACATCATTCTCCGCGACGCCGAGTCGGGGCTCATCGACTTCCACGCCCGCGGCGCCGACGGCGTGGTGTACCTCCTGTGCTGGCGGGACTCCGACGACGACCTGGGCTGGTGGCACCTGCCCGAGGATGGCTTTGCCGGCCGCCGGCGCCTCCCGAGGGACCCGGCGTGAGTACCCGCCGGCTGATCATCGCCGCCCTCGTCACCGGCCTCGCCATACTCATCGCCTTCGCGCTCCAGGTGACCCTCGCCGCCCACTGATACCGCTGCGGGTGATGGCGTAACCCCTCAGGCTCTAGTCTCCAGGCGTGTCACAGCAATTCGACGTCGTAGTGATCGGCGGCGGGCCGGGTGGCTACGCCGCCGCCCTCCATGGTTCTCTCGCCGGCCTGAAGATCGCGGTGGTGGAGAAGGACAAGGTCGGGGGGACCTGCCTGCACCGCGGCTGCATCCCGGCCAAGGAGTTCCTCGAAACGGCCTCGGTGTACCGGACCGTCATCGGAGCCAAGGAGTTCGGCATCACGGCCACGGCCGACGGGGAGCGCCCACCGCTCGACTTCTCCCGGTCGCTGGCCCGCAAGCAGAAGGTCGTGGACCAGTTGTGGAAGGGGCTCCAGGGCCTCATGAAGAAGCGGAAGATCACCACGGTCGCGGGCACGGCAACGCTCGGCCCGGGCCGGGTGGTCACCGTCGACGACGGCTCCGAGCTGGTGGGCGAACACGTCATCCTGGCCTCGGGTTCGGTGCCCCGCACCATTCCCGGCTTCGAGGTGGACGGCTCGGTGGTAATGACCTCCGACGAGGTGCTCATGATGGATCGCCTCCCGGAGTCGGCCGCCGTGATCGGCGGCGGGGCCATCGGCTGCGAGTTCGCGTCCATGCTCTCGGACCTGGGGACCAAGGTCACCATCCTGGAGGCGCTCCCCAAGCTGCTGCCCGGTTGCGACGCCGATGTGGTCGAAGTTGTCGTCCGGTCGTTCAAGAAACGGGGCATCGACGTGCGCACGGGCGTAGCGGTGCACGGTCACAAGCCCAACGAACCCAGTGGGTCCGGTACCACCGTGCTGTTCGGCGACGGTGAGGAACTGCCGGTCGAAGCGGTCGTGGTGTCGGTCGGGCGCCGGCCCCTGTCGGACAACCTGGGCCTGGAGGGAACCGGCGTCGAGGTCGACGAGCGAGGGTTTGTCAAGGTCGACGAGTTCATGCAGACGGGCGAGCCCGGCGTCTTCGCGGTCGGGGACCTGGTCGCCACCCCGGCCTTGGCCCACGTGGGCTTCGCCGAGGGTGTGCTGGTCATCGATCAGATCCTGGGCGACGCCGTCATCCCGGTCGACTACTCCAAGGTGCCCTGGTGCATCTATTGCCACCCCGAGGTGGCCTTCGCCGGGTACTCCGAGGAGTCGGCTCGGCGGGCGGGCTACGAGGTGCTGACCAAGAAGGATCCCTACGGCGGCAACGGCCGGGCGCTGATCATCGGCGACGCCGAAGGGCTGGTCAAGGTCATCGCCGAGAAGGGCCCCGACGGGCAGGCGGGCCGCATCCTCGGCGTGCACATGGTCGGACCTTGGGTGACCGAGCAGCTGGGCCAGGGATTCCTGGCGGTCAACTGGGAGGCAACGGTGGCCGACGTGGCCCACTTCATCCAGCCCCATCCGACCTTGTCGGAAACCTTTGGGGAAACCGTGCTGGCGTTGACCGGAAGGGGGCTCCACGTTGGCTGACATCACGATGCCGCAGCTCGGCGAGACCGTCACCGAGGGGACGATCACCCGATGGTTGAAGCAGGTGGGTGATCAGGTGTCCGAGGACGACGTCCTCTTCGAGGTCTCGACCGACAAGGTTGACTCGGAGGTGCCCTCGCCCGTGACCGGCTATATGGCCGAGATCCTGGTGGCCGAGGGTGAGACGGTCGACGTGGGCACCAAGCTGGCGGTGATCTCGAGCGAAGCGCCGGCCGAGGCCCCGGCCCCGGCCGGCGAAACCCCGGTCCCGGCCGGCGAGGCCCCGGTCCTGGCCGGCGAGGCCCCGGTCCCGGCCGGCGAAACCCCCGCAGCCGAGCCGGAGCCGGAGCCGGAACCGGCGGCCGAGGCCCCAGC
>JALYXV010000207.1 GCA_030947025.1 Actinomycetota bacterium
CACCATCGCGCTAACTTTCGCGAGCACCGACGGTGGACAAATTGGCTGGTCAGAGGCCTATTTCAAAAAAAGTCTTGGAAACGGCCAAACAGGCCGTCAACCGACAGCCAGGAAGGTCCCGCTAGCGGCCGGTGCCACGTCACCGACCCCACCGGCGGCGATGTGCAGTAGCCCGTTGCTACAGGGTCCGGCGACCCCACCGGCTGGCGCGGTGGTGGTGACACCGGGTGGAGCGGGACTCGACGTCCTCACCCGAGCGAACCCTCCCAGCACCACCTTCTACCTGCTGGGTGGGGTGCATACGCTGGGGGCTGCCGGTTCGCCGAGCATCTACGACCAGGTGATTCCGAAGGCCGGCAACGTGTATATCGGCGCCCCCGGGGCAGTCCTCGATGGCCAGAATGTCGATCACGCCGCCTTCACCCAGCAGGCCGCCGGCGTCAAGATCCAGTACCTGACGATCCAACATTTCAACCAGTTGGGCGACGAGGGCGTTGTCAACCACGACTCAGGTGACGGCTGGGTCATCGATCACACGACCATTGCGCTCAACCATGGCGCCGCGTTGATGGCCGGTGCCCACCAACAGGTCACCTACGACTGCCTGGCGGACAACGGGCAGTACGGCATCAATGGCTACCAGGGGGCCGGCGGGATCAACGGACTGCTGATCGACCACACCGAGATTGCCCGCAACGACACGGACGACTGGGAGGCCAAACAGCCCGGTTGTGGCTGTTCGGGAGGCCTCAAGCTGTGGCACACCACGACTTCACGCGTGACCAACAGCTGGATTCACGACAACAAGAGTGTCGGAATTTGGGTCGACGGCACCAATGTCGACGTGACCATTCAGTCAAATCTGATCGAAGGCAACGAATCGGTCGGCATCATCTACGAGATCAGCTACAACGGCGTGATCTCGGGCAACACCCTGCGCCGCAACGCCATTGTGCAAGGACGAGTCTTCGCCGCCCGGGGCGACAACTTCCCGGTGGGTGCCATATACATCTCGGAGTCCGGAGGCGACACCCGCGTGACTCCAGGCGCGCCCGTTGATCGACATCCACGACAACGTCTTCGACAACAACTGGTCGGGCGTGACGGTTTGGGAGAATGCCGACCGATTCTGCGGCTCGGGCGAGCTCGCCAACATGTGCACCCTCGTCAACCCCGGGGCCAGCACCAGCGCCACCTGCAAGGACCCGGCCAGCGGGGGCTCGATCAATGTCGCTCCGTATTACGACGATTGCCGTTGGAAGTCACAGAACGTCAAGGTGCACAACAACAGTTTCGTCATCGATGTAACCCCCACTGGCCTGAATTGCTCGACCGTCTATTGCGGCCGCCAAGCGGTCTTCTCCAACTTCGGCACCTATCCGTCCTGGTCTCCCTACAAGGCGACGGTCATCGAGCAGGCGATCACGTTCAACCAGGGCAACGTTTGGTCGAACAACACCTACACCGGGCCCTGGCAGTTCATGGCGCACGACACCAGCCAGCCGCTCACGTTCGCGGCTTGGCAGGCGGCCCCGTACCATCAGGATTCGGCGTCGAGCTACAACGCACTGGTGCCGCCGATCACCACGACGGTCGCGCCGACCTCTACCACAACGGCCGCTCCGACCACGACGACGGCCAATCCAGTGACGAACCTGCTGAACGGCATAGGGAGCCTCCTCGGGGGTCTGCTCGGGGGAACGCCACCACCGCCGCCGAGGCCGTAGCCGCAGGCGCCTTCAGATGGCGACGCCGTCGCCAGAAATTTCTGCCGGCGCGGTCGATTCGGGGCGTCCATGTTCGTGGACATGGGTGAAGGGTTCGGTACGGTACCGGCCCGTGGCGAAAGGAACGATCCCAATGAAGCACTACCTGCTGGCCGTGCACGATGTCGGCGGCGAGGCGCCGCCCGCAGAAGAGATGCAGGAGACGTACAAGGCAGTCGACGTGTTCAACGGCGAGCTCCAGGCCCGGGGCGCCTGGGTGTTCGCGGGCGGCCTGCACCCGGCGGACACCGCCACCGTGGTGCGGGTTCAGGGCGGCGAGGTGTTGACCACCGACGGTCCCTTCGCCGAGACCAAGGAACAGCTGGGCGGCTTCTGGATCATCAAGGCCACCGACCTGGACGAGGCGCTGGCCTGGGCTGCCAAGGGCGCCGCGGCCTGTCATGGCCCGGTCGAAGTGCGGCCCTTCCAGGAAGAGCCCGAGGCCTAGAGCCGAAGTGCCCTCGATCGGCGCGTCAAGTGTCGAGCAGACCTTCCGGCGGGAGTTCGGCCGGGCCGTGGCCACGCTGGTCCGCCTCTTCGGCGACATCGACCTCGCCGAGGAGGCGGTGCAGCAAGCCTTTGTCGTGGCTGTGGCTCGCTGGCCGACCGGCGGCGTGCCCCCCAACCCGGGCGGCTGGATCGTCACAACTGCCCGCAACCAGGCCATCGATCGGCTCCGGCGGGAGGCGTCACGCCAGGACCGCCACGCCCAAGCGGCCCTGGTTCACCACCGCGAGGAGCCCCGGGAGATAGGACCGGTGCGAGACGACCGCCTCCGCCTGATCTTCACCTGCTGCCACCCGGCGCTGGCAGCCGGCGCCCAGGTCGCGCTGACCCTGCGCCTGCTGGGTGGCCTGGAGACCGGCGCGATCGCCCGCGCCTTCCTGGTGCCCGAGACGACGATGGCCCAGCGCCTGGTGCGGGCGAAACGCAAGATCCGCGATGCCGGCATCCCGTACCGGGTCCCCACCGACGCCGAGCTCCCCGACCGCCTCCGCTCGGTGCTGGCCGTCGTCTATCTGGTGTTCAACGAGGGCTACACCGCCACCAGCGGTGACGAGCTACTACGGGCCGATCTCAGCGCCGAGGCCATCCGCCTGGCCCGCCTGCTCGCCCAGTTGATGCCCGACGAGCCCGAGGTGCACGGCCTCCTCGCCCTGCTGCTATTGATCGAGGCCCGGCGGGCCACCCGCACCGCGCCCGATGGATCGCTGGTCCTGCTCCCCGACCAGGATCGATGCCAGTGGGACCGGGCGCTCATCGCGGAGGGACAAGCGCTGGTCGCGGCAAGCATCCGCCGCAACCAGCCGGGCCCGTATCAGGTCCAAGCCGCCATCAACGCCGTGCACACGGATGCGACAATTGCCGGAGACACGGACTGGTCGCAGATCCTCCAGTTGTACGACCAGCTACTGGTGCTCTCACCGACACCAATCGTCGCCCTCAACCGGGCCGTGGCGGTGGCCCAGGTCGAGGGACCGGCCGCCGCGTTGGCCGCCGTCGATTCCCTCGACCTCGCCGGTTACTACCTCTTCCACGCCACCCGGGCGGACCTGCTCCGACGACTGAGCCGGTCCGCCGAGGCCGCGGCCGCGTACCGGGCCGCCCTCGAGCTGGTCGACAACGTCGCCGAACGCCGCTTCCTCGAGGGGCGCCGACGGTCGCTCGCGGAGGCGTAGCCGCACCGACCCGCGGCCACCTGTCGCAGCCGGCGATGCCAGCTCGGCCGCGGCGGACAACGCACGTGCTGGAACCATGGCAGGTTCATCGTTCCTGGGCGACTTATCCGCGGTGGTCGGAACAAGTCGCCACGGAATGACCAACCTGCACCACAACGATGGCCATCTCGCGGCCGCGCTAGGGCAGCCGGTCGAGGAACGCGCGCATCACCGTGGTCGCGAGGTCCGGGCCCACGCCGGTGGCCACCCCGGCCAGCTGCTTGGCCCCCTTACGCCGGGTGTCCTCGTCGAGGGCCATGACGGCCAACAACTCCCAGGGATCCCAGACGACAGGAACGGCACACTGGAAATGGGCGCCGGCACGGGTCCGACGCTGCGAGAGGCCGAGCACCTTGGCATCCCCCACCGTCACCTCACCGGCACCGAGTCCGGCGAAGCAGACTCGATCGGACCACTGCGATCGGACCAAGTGTTGGCGCCACACCTGGGCGCCCGGGATACCTGAGGCCGACAGGGCGGCAACCCAGAGATCACCGAGCCACCAGAACGCCCGACCGACGTCCGCGGTCCCCAACGGGTCGCGCGCCGGGATGACCACGTCGACCCAGAGGATCTGGCCGGGCCCCACCAGAACGGCACCGCCACCGCTGCGACGGCGCACAATCGAGACTCCCGCCGCGGCGGCGCGAGCTGCATCGACGTGGCTCTCGGGCTGGGTGCTGCCCAGTACCACCGCCCGGTCTGCGGGATGGAGGAGCCGGACGCTGCGCTCGGAGGACTCCGGGGGGTCGAGGAGGCGGGCAGCCGGGCCGGTAGCGGTCTCAACCCGCCACGGCAGGGTCAAAGGGTCAAAGGGTCAAAGGGTCAAAGGGTCAAAGGGTCAAAGGGTCAAGCCGACAGGGTTTCCGCGCCTGCCAGGGCGGAGGCGCTCAGGTACGGTTCCCAGTCCGGTCGGACGCTGCCGCTGGCGGCGAGGATCCAGGTGCGCTCGCGCGGGACCGACGGCTTCCGGCGCAGCTTCATCCCGCTGTCCTCGAGGAGCCGGTCACGCTTGCGGGAATTGCACAGCCGGCACGCTGCCACCACGTTGTCCCACGCATGGGGTCCGCCCTTGCTGCGGGGAATGACATGGTCGATGTTCTCGGCCGCCGACCCGCAGTACTGACAACGATGGCCGTCCCGGGCGAATACCGCCCGGCGGTTCAGGGCGATGCGGGCCTGGTACGGCACCCGGACATAGTGCGCCAGCCGCACGACCGAGGGTTCGGCGAACGCCCTTCGCTCGGAATGGAAGTGGCGGCCAGTGACGTGGACCAACTCGGCCTTCTCGTCGAGGATCAGGAGGAGGGCCCGACGCGTGGACACAACACAGAGCGGCTCGTAGCTGGCGTTGAGGACGAGCGCTCGAGACACCGCGTGGTCTACCTCTGCCGGGACCTTCGGTGCCGATCGGAGGCAGGCGACTCGGCACGGCCGGAGGCCGGCACACCCGGCCAATAGTCCGGGCTAAAGGAACCCGCTGCTGGTGGCTCCGGGGACACGGCCGCCACGCTAGCGCGGCGCCGCCAACCGTTTTGTGACTTACCACCTTCGCCCGCCCCGGGACGTAAGCGTATTGATCCGTCGACACCATTCGAGGTAGTCGACAAGTTCCCGGGCCGAGGGGATCGCCGCGCTGTCACCGTAGGCCGTCTGCATGCGGAATCGGAGGTACGCCGGATCGGGCCGGGGCACGGGCGGCCACCGGTGCCACCACCCAGGCGACGCCATCCGCCACAACTCCACCAGTGCCGTCAGCCAAAGGTCGGGGCGGACGGCGAGCGCACGCACCGCCCGGACATCCATCAGGCGAGGGTATGTGTCCGTCAGTCGTGACGCCCGATGGGCGGCCGGTGACGGGGTCGAGCAACAGCGTCGCGTCCGGGCGGGTTGGCCACGCCCGATGTGTCGGAGGGACTGTGGACCCCGCTATACGCGTGGTCGTACCACCCGTCGGAGTCGTCGTAGGCAATGAAAACCGCGGTCGTCGAACCAGTCCGGGGTGTTCTGCAGGGCCTTGATCTCCCGGGCGATGAACAACTGCTCATCGATAGGGTCGGAATAGGCAGGGTGACCGTCCTGGTAGCCCGGGGCTTTCAAGAAGCTGCGTAGTACTGGAATGGCGCGAGGTGGGCGATGTAGTCGTCCTTGCTCCCGTAGGTGGTGCCGTCGGGAGCTGTCCCGCCGGTCCCGCCCACCGCCGCACCCACTGGGTGAACAGCGTTGCACAGGCCCTGGTCCGGCGCCGGGGGGGTGGAGAACTTTCCCTTGTTGATGTCCGGTGCGTGATGCTCGGCCCAAAACGGTTGGCCCGAGGTGTTGGCGGCGTGGGGGTAGGTCCCGAAGTAGTGGTCAAACGAGACGTTCTCTGGAAGATGACGACCACGCGCTGGATCGGGGTTGTGGTCGCCGCCACCGCCGTCGCCCCAGTGGTCGCCCGGATCGTCCGGACGCCGGTTGTGGTGCCGTGGGCGACCGCCAGACCGGGAAGGGCTGCCACCGCAGCCATTCCCGCCAACCCCGTGGTCAATCGCCGATTCGCCCACCCGATCCCATGGCATGACCTCATTTCGAACGCTTCGAAGGACAACGGCTGAAGCGATGCCGCAACAGCAGGTGAACTGACGGCTACGTCCGGGCGAACGACGACCGGCACCGAGGTGAACAGTCGGTGCCCGGCCTGCCCCATGGCAGCAGCCTTAGGGCGACCAGCCCATCCCACGACGACCGACGGCGGCCGCACCGACCAGGGGACCGTTGGCTCCGAGGCCCCCAGGAATGATCCGGGCACCGCGCGAGAAGGTCAACCGAGCCGATCGGTCCAACTCGTCCTGGGCGGCGGCAAAGAAGGCTTCGCCGAAGCCGAGGGCGACCGAACCGGCCACCACCGCCAACCGCAGGTCGAGCAGGTTGGCGGTGGAGGCGACGGCCTGGCCCACCAGCCGGCCACAGCGAGCGATCATCTCGGGGCCCGCCTGGGCCGCCGGGGCACCAGTGATGGCGGCGATCGAGGTCCCCGACACCTCGGCCTCGAGGCACCCGAAGGCCCCGCACACGCACCGACGACCGCCCGGCACCACGATGACATGGCCGATGTGACCAGCGTTGCCGTCAGACCCGTCTAGGAGACGGCCGTCGACGACCACGCCGCCACCGACGCCGGTGGAGACCACCATGGCGATGTAGTTGGCCACGCCTTGGGCCGCGCCGCACCATCCTTCCCCGAGCGCCAAGGCCTTGGCATCGTTGTCCACGAACACAGGAAGCCCGGTCAGCTGGTTGAGCCGGTGGCACAACGGGAAGTCCCGCCAGGCGGGAATGTTGAGCGGCGAGATGAGCTCGCCACCGTCACGCATCGGTCCGCCCGAGCCGACACCGCAGACGGGCAGCCCGTCCATCGGGGCTTGCCCCACCACGTCCGCCAGGACCGACCACAGGTGCTCGGCGTCGGATCCGGCCGGAGTGGGGACCGACGCACGCCAGCTCAGGGCGCCATGTTCGTCGACCACGCCGACGGCCAGCTTGGTGCCGCCGATGTCGACTGCCAGGACCCTCACGACGCGAGACGGTACGCGCGATGGGCCGCCCGTCGCCTGCATATCGACACCCGGACCCGGAAGCAAACAGGCGGGCAGTACTCTTCACGGGAATGGTGCGTGGGGGAGGGCAGAGCGTGGTGACACAACGGGCGGTGGCATCACGATCCATCGCCAGCTTCGCGGACTTGTTTGAGGCCGCCGTCGACAACGTGGCGCGCGTCATACAGGGCAAGGAGCACGCCATTCGCTTGGCCCTCGTCTGCATGGTCGCCCAGGGTCACCTCCTCATTGAGGACGTCCCGGGCGTGGGCAAGACCAGCCTGGCCAAGGCTCTGGCCCGGTCGCTCGACTGCGACTGGCATCGCATTCAGTTCACGCCTGACCTGCTTCCGTCGGACGTCACCGGTGTCACCGTGTACAACCGTCAGACCGGCACCTTCACGTTCCGTCCCGGCGGCATCTTCGCCAACGTGGTGCTGGGCGACGAGATCAACCGGGCCTCTCCGAAGACACAGGCGGCGCTGCTGGAAGCCATGGAGGAGCGCCAGGTGACGGTGGACAGCACCACCTATCGGCTGCCCGCGCCGTTCATGGTGATCGCCACCCAGAACCCGGTCGAGCACGAGGGGACCTATCCTCTCCCAGAGAGCCAGCTTGACCGGTTCCTGCTGCGCATCCGGATGGGGTACCCGGACCGGGCCGCGGAGCTGGACATGCTCGACACCCACGGGGGGGGTAGCGCGGTCGACGACCTGACCCCGGTTCTGTCGCCCGCCGACGTCGAGAGCATGGTGGAGATCACCAAAGCCATCCATGTTGCTCCTGCCCTCAAGGGTTACATCGTGGATCTGGCCGCCGCCACCAGGCGCCACCCCGCTCTGGCGCTCGGCATGTCCCCTCGGGCCGCGCTGGCGCTCCAGCGGGCGGCCCGGGCGCACGCCGCCTCCCGTGGTCGCGAATACGTGATACCGGACGACATCAAGGCCTTGATGGGGCCGGTTCTAGAGCACCGCCTGGCCCTGTCCTCTGACAGCCAGCTGGCAGGCGGGCGCCCGCCCGACATCCTGGGCGAGGTGCTGGCATCCGTGCCGGTCCCCACCGGTCGAGCGGGGGCGTAACGATCCTGCGGTGATCTCCACCCTCACCCGGCGAGGCTGGGCCGTGTGCGGATCGGCGGTAGCGTTCGTGGCCGCCGGCCGCCTGCTCGGAATTCCCGAACTGTACGCCTTGGCCGTCGTGGGGTTGGGCTTGATCGCGGGCGCCGTGGTGTACGTCCGTTATGCCCCATGGGACATCGAGGCCAACCGGGAAGTCCGGCCGCCGCAGGTCCACGCCGGAGGCAACGGCCGGGTGGAGCTCTCGGTGCGCAACAACGACAGCCACCGCTCGCCCATTCTCGCCGCCCGTGATCCCTTCGACGATGGTCGTCGTTGGGCGCGTTTCCACATCGCGCCCCTGCTCCCCGGAGAGAAGGTCCGTGCGGCGTACCGGCTCCCCACCACGGAGCGAGGCATTTTCCCCCTTGGCCCTCTGACGATCGGCCTGACCGATCCGTTCGGACTGGCCACCCAAGCCCGGGAGGCGGCGCCCGGCGCCACCTTGGTGGTCTACCCCCGCATCGACACCATTCACCCCCTGGCCCAGGCGCGAGGGGCCGACCCGACGGGGTCGACCGGCCATCCGTCCTTGACCGCCGGCGGGGAGGATTTTTACGCCTTACGGCCCTACCAGACGGGCGACGACCTCAGGCGGGTCCATTGGCCGTCGTCGGCCCGGTCCGACGATCTCATGATCCGCCAGGACGAGGTGCCTTGGCAGGGGCGGATCTCGGTGCTGATCGATCTGCGGGCTCCGCAACACAGCCCAGCGTCGCTGGAGCTGGCTCTGTCCGCGGTCGCCAGCATCGTCCATGCCAGTTTCCTGGCCGGCCGCCAGGTGCGCCTGGTCACCAGCACTGGACTTGACACAGGTTTCGGCAGTGGCCATACCCACCTGGCCACCATCCTGGGTCGTCTGGCTGCGGCCACGACGGGGCCCAGGGCCACCATGGCAGCCGGACTGTCGGTGCTGGACCGAGGCGGGACCACCGGCGGGGTGGCGGTGGTGACCACCGACGCGGCCACAGACGAGGATCTCGCTGGTACTCGCCGCCTGTCGGCCCGGTTCGGCTCGGTGGCGGTTGTCATCATCGAGCGCTCCGCCTGGGATCCGCACACATCCGTCGCACCCACGACCACGGTGCGAGGGCGGAGCTCCGTCGTGCGGGTCAACGCGGCCAACCCCTTCCACTCCGCGTGGGATGCGACCGTCGGCCGCCCTGACACCAGAACACTGGGCGGAGGACTCGGGGCGCGCTGGTCGGATGGAGGAGCACGGCCCGAGGGTTGGGGCCGCGGGCAGCAAGGCCCTCTGGCATCCGGACCGCCGGCACCCCCGCCCCCGCCCGCGCCCGCGCCCGCGTAGAGCGGCACTCTGGTGCCAAACCCCCTCGGCACCGGGAGGGTGGGGGGCGCCAGGCGCCGGGATCCGGCACTCACAGCCCAAGCCCCCGGGCGCGG
>JALYXV010000278.1 GCA_030947025.1 Actinomycetota bacterium
GCCTTGCCCAACCCGATTGCCCGGGCGCTCGGCGATATGCGGGCACATCTGAGCCACGTCGAACGGCTGTGCGGGCTGGAAGTGCAGCGCGCCGAATCCCGGATCCAACCTCTATGGCAGGAGTCCACCAAAGGCGAACATCGCCTGCCCGTGGCGGCCGCGGTAGCTGTCGCGATCTTCCTTCAGATCACCTTGCCCAACAACCTGACCTTCCACCCGACCTGGCTGCTGCCGGTGCTCGAAAGCGCGCTCCTCATAGGCCTGGTCGCCGCCAACCCCCGGCGAATCGATCGAGAGTCGCGGTTGTTGCGAGCCGTGAGCCTGGTGCTTATTGCCGTGATCAGCATCGACAATGTCTGGTCGGCCGGGCACCTGATCAGGGGGCTGGTCCGGGGCACCATGGGCTCGACAGCCGGCCCGCTGCTGGCGGCCGGGGCATCAATCTACATCACCAATATCATCGTTTTCGGACTCTGGTACTGGGAGTTCGATCGCGGCGGACCGGTGGCCCGGATGAAGGGGGGCAAACGCTATCCCGATTTCTTGTTCCCCCAGATGTCCACCGAGGGGGTGGCGCCACCGGACTGGAGGCCCACGTTTATCGACTACCTCTACATTTCCTTCACTAACGCCACCGCCTTCAGCCCGACTGACGTGTTGCCACTCTCCCGCTGGGCCAAGACGCTTATGGCGGTTCAGGCCGGGGTGTCGCTGGCGACGGTTGCCTTGGTCGTCGCTCGAGCGGTCAACATCCTCAAGTGACGACCCGTCCGAAAACAAGCCCAACGTGAGAAAGCTGCTTGGTTTCGTCGTCTTCCTGGCGTTGGTGCTGGGGGCCGCCGATATCGCCAGTCGCATCGCCATCCAGCGCCAGCTCGAGCAACGGGTGAACAGCTACGTGCCCTCAGGTGCGGCGAAGGTCACGATCCATAGCTTTCCGTTCCTCCCGAAGGTGGCCGCCAACGGCCGGATCGACCGGATCACCGCCCACGCCCGCCAGGTGAGCCAAGGGGAGTTCGTTCTCGACCAGGTCGACATCACCATGACCGGCGTGCGGATCCATCGCTCGCGGCTCCTGCGCGAGCGGAAACTGGAAATCGTGGCGATCGAAACGGGTACGGTCACCACCGACATGACCCAGGCCGACCTTGGGCGGCTGGTCGGCGTGCCGGTGACGCTGGGCGCGGGCTCGGCACGGGTGACGGTGGCGGGAGTGTCAGTGACCGGTCGCATCTCCATCAGCAACGGCCGCCTACGCCTTGAGAGCGCTGGGCTCCCGGTGACAGTACCGATCCCCACGTTGCCCGTGCTGCCATGCCTGGCCGAGGTCAGAATCATCCCGGGCCACCTCGTCGCGTCCTGCACTTTTCATCAGATCCCGGCGGCCTTGCGGCTGGCCCTGCAGTAACCAGTAAATCAGTCAGGGGTCGCCTGGGCCCGAGAGTTCACCAGGTCCGAGAGAGCGCGGACCGCCAGCGCGGCCACGGACTGACCGTCGGCATCCGGAGCCTCACGGGCATCCGGCGCCTCGCGAGCCTCGGGCGCCTCCCGAGCCTCCGGAGCGCGGACGTGGGCGGCCAGGCGCTGGAAACGGGCCTTGGCCCCGGCCCGCTCCTTCAACCAACCGGCCACGGCGGCGGCCGGGTCGCCGACGTCCGGTCCCGCGCCGAGGGCTGCCAGCGCCGCGTCCCGCCGTAGGTCGGCCAGGTCGTCCTCGAGCCGGCGGACCTGCCAGCGCCCCCAGCGGCTCGTCACGGCGAGACGCGCCAGCGCCCGGCGGAACCCCACCAGTCCCAACGCGGCATCGAACGCTTCGAAGGCTTCGACCACCGCCAATGCTTCCTCGGCCGAGAGACCGATCGCCCGGGTCACCATCCCGACGTCCGCCGCCAGGGCAACCGTGGGCAGCCGGGCGAATGACTCCGCCTGTGGCCAGGCCACCCCGAGGTCGACCAGGGTCTTGGCGCGCGCCAGGCCATCCACGCCCAGCGCGGTCGACGCCAATCTGAGTGCGACCGTCCGATCGTCGTCAACGCTGCGGTCGCCGGCCACCAGGTAGCGCCGCGCCAACCGGTGGGCCGCGTCTGCTACCGCCAGGTCCAACAGCTCCTGGGCGTCGGCAGGAACCGCCGGCTCCACGTCCTCCACCTCGCGCCACCGCCGGTCGGCCCCGAGCACGTGCCGGGTCGCCCAGTAGGCCCGGCCCACTTCGGCCAGCCCCACGCCGAACTCGTCCGCCGTCTCGTGGGCCCAGGTCACGCCCATCCGGTCGACGATCTCGTGAGCCACCCGGGTGGCTACCAGCTGCGGGTACAACCGGTGCGCACCAATGAGGTCCGCCAACCGGCTGACCACCGGGGCGGGAAAATATTCCGTCACGGCATCATGAATGGCAGGAATGGCGACCAGCGCCGAAACCTCGAGCGCGTGGGCCAGGTCCGACTTGGCCACAGCCAGGACGACGGCCGCCTCGGGCCGGGTCAGGCCCGCACCTGCGGCTCGCCGTACCGTCATCTCTTCGCCCGCGGGGAGCGCCTCCACCTTCCGGTCGAGGCGACCCCTGGACTCGAGATCGGTCATCAAGGCTTCGTAGGCGTCGAGGTCGCCGGCGCTGGCGGGCACTGCTCGCGTGACTGCCAGGGCGGTCAGGCCGACATCGTGGAGGACCGCCTGGGCGACGTCGTCCTGGACCGAAATGAGCAACAGATCGCGGTCCTCCAGCGTGATCCTCCCGTGCTCGATGGCCAGGGCCAGGAGGATCTTGAGGTTGACCTCGTAGTCGGACGTGGCCACCCCGGCGGCGTTATCGATGAAGTCGGTGTTGATCTTGCCGCCCCGGCGCGAGTAGGCGATGCGGGCTCGCTGGGTGAAGCCGAGGTTTCCGGCCTCGGCCACCACCCGGGCGCGAACCTGGTCGGCGTTCACCCGGACGGCGTCGTTGGTCCGGTCGCGGACATCGGAGTGCGACTCCGCCGGGGCCTTGACGAACGTACCGATGCCCCCCAGCCAGAGCAGGTCGGCGGACGCGGTGAGGATGGCCGACACCAACTCCGGTGGGCTCACCACGCGGGCATGCAACCCGACCGCCTCGGCCGCCTCGGCAGACAGGGCGATCTCCTTGCTCGTCCGCGACCACACCCCGCCCCCGGATGACAGGGCCGACCGCTCGTAGTCCGCCCAGCTCGACCCGGGCCGCTCAAACAACAGGGCGCGGGCGGCGAAGGACCGGGCCGAGTCGGGATCGGGGTCGACGAAAATGTGGCGGTGGTCGAAGGCGGCGATCAGTTTCATGGTGCGGCTCTGCACCATCCCGTTGCCGAACACGTCGCCCGACATGTCGCCGACGCCGATTACCCGGATCTCCTCGCGCTCCGGATCGATCCCGAGCTGGCGGAAATGCTGGCGGGCCGCGACCCAGGCGCCCCGGGCGGTGATGCCCATGGCCTTGTGGTCGTAGCCGTGCTGCCCCCCAGAGGCGAAGGCGTCGCCCAGCCAGTACCCATGTTCCGCGCTGACCTCGTTGGCCAGGTCGGAAAAGGTGGCGGTCCCCCGGTCGGCAGCCACGACCAGGTAGCTGTCCTCTCCATCGGCCGGCCGCACGCCCGGCGGGGCGACGACGCGGCCGGCCACCACGTTGTCCGTTATGTCCAGCAGCCCGCTCACGAACAGCCGATAGCACTCTCGAACCTCGGCGCCGGCATCGACGTCGGACCCGCCCGGGCCGGGACCAGAACCGCGATCGGGACCAGAATCGCGATCGGGACCAGAACCGGGCTCGGGGCCGGCCCGCCGGGTGCAGACGTAGCCGCCCTTGGCGCCGGTGGGCACGATGCCCGCGTTCTTCAGGACCTGGGCGCGCACCAGGCCCAGCACCTCGGTGCGCAGGTCGTCGGGGCGGTCGCTCCAACGGATCCCGCCTCGGGCGATCCGCCCGCCCCGAAGGTGGATGCCCTCCATCCGGGGTGAATAGACAAAGGCTTCCACGCTGGGCCGGGGTGGCGGCAGCTCGGGCACCCGGGCTCCTTCCAGCTTTATGGCCAGGGTGGGCAGCCGATCGCCAGCAGGCGTTCGGGCGTAATGGCTGGTACGCACGGTGGCGTCCACCAGGCCCAGGTAGGCCCGAAGCACCTGGTCCTGTTCCAGCCGCTCGACTGACGCCAGGGCGGCCAGCAGTGCGTCCCGGGCGCCCTCGACCCCCCGGGCGGCCTCGACCCCCGGCGCAACCGTCTCGACGCCCGCCCCCTCCGGCTCGGTGCCCGGCCAGGACGGGTCGAAACGGGCCCCGAAATACCGCATCAGCGCCACCGCCACGGCCGGGAACTCGACCAGAGGGTCGTCGAGTTGGCGATCACTCCATGGCGTTCCCACCTGGCGGCGGTACCGCCGGTAGGCCCGCAACACCACCACGTCGTGCCAGTCGAGTCCCGCGATCGTGACCAACCGGTTGAGCGAGTCCACCTCGGCGTCGCCCCGCCAAGCGGCGCCCACGGCAGCCACCAGCCGCGGCCCGTCGGCGACGGGCTCGAAGACCCAGCGGCCCCGGGCTCGCAAACCGAAGTCGTCCAGGTGGAGCGCCTTCCCACCCCCCGGAGCGAGGATATGGTGGGGTACCGCTTCCACGACGGTGAGCCCGAAGCTCTCCAGAATGGGCACGAAGGTGGACAATTCCACCGCCCGGCGGCCATACAGCCGGAACCGGAGCATCCCCGCACCGGGATCGGGATCGGGTTGCACCGCCATGCCGACCGAACCGTCGTTGCCCAGCGCGCTCAGCTCGACGAGATCCGCGGCCGCCACCGAGGGTTCGGTGCGCTCGATATAGCCGCCCGGGACTCGAGCCGCGAAGTCCTCCGCCCACGACTCAGGCCGGCCGGCCTCCAACAGGGCCGCCCGGAGGCCGTCAACCCACCACCGTGGCGCCTCTGTCACCGAAATTCAGCTTCGCGCAACCACCAACGACAAAAATGATCCTTAACTGGTAGCGCTTCGTATGTTGTTTGCAGATAGTCGCTGGGTAGAGGTACTCGGCCTAAGAATCGATCGAGGGAGGAACGGTGGCGCCATACTTCCACTTGCAGCTTTGGCTTGCCCCTGTCCGCAATTGGGCATGGGTTTCGGCGCATTGCGGACACCGCTAAGCGATGCCCTCGGCCCAGAAGCAGCTGGAGCTCGCTGACGCCCGCTCCCTAATCGGAACGAGCGGGTTCGGTCCGACCAAGACGACCAAGACGACCAAGACGAACACGGCGACCAAGACGAACACGGCGAACACGGCGACCACGGCCACGGCGGCCACGGTCGGCGTCGAACTGGAAAGCTTCGCCGTTCCATCCATCCATCCCGAGCGCCTACCGGCTGTGGCGTTACCAGCCGGCAGCCGCCTGAGCTTTGAACCTGGTGGCCAGGTCGAGTTGAGTTCACCGCCCCAGGCGACCGTCGCAGCCGCGTGCGACACTTTGAGCACCGACCTCACCGCAGTACGGGACGCATTTTCCCCCCTTGGTGTGAGCCTGGTGCAGAGCGGCATTTCGTCGTCCCCCCCACCCCGCCTGCTCGATAGCCCGCGCTACCAGGCCATGGAGGCCTATTTCGACACCCAGTGGGCCGGCGCGGGCCGGGGCATGATGTGTGGCACCGCGTCGGTGCAGGTCAACCTGGGGTTGGGCACCGGGGCGGGCGTGGGGCGGCGGTGGCGGGCGGCCAACGTGCTCGGGCCCGTGCTGGCCGCGGCCTTCTCCTCCTCGCCGAGCGCACGAGGCTGCGGCAGCCAACGGCTGGCCACCTGGCTCCGGCTTGATCCCAGCCGGACAGCACCGGTGCCGAGCGGCAACGGCTACCGCCAGGGCGACGGGCTCCGCCGGGCGTGGATCGACTACGCCCTCGACGCCAATGTCATGCTGATGCGCACCGAGGCGGGTCACCAGCCGATCATCGACGAACCCATCACGGCCCGGGCGTGGATCGAGCGGGGCCATCCGCACGGCTGGCCGACGGCTGATGACCTGGCCTATCACCTGACCACGTTGTTCCCGCCCGTGCGCCCCCGCGGCTGGCTGGAGCTCCGCATGATCGACGCCCTCCCTGACCCGTGGTGGCGGGTGCCGGTCGCGGTGGCCGCGGTCCTGGTCGACGACGAGGAAGCGGTCCGGGCGTGCGAACCGGTCGCCGACCGGTGGTGGGAAGCCGCGGTCGACGGTATGGCCGACCCGCCGATCGCGGCCGCCGGGGCCGTGTGCGCCGAGCGGGCCCTGGCCGGCCTGCACCGGGTCGGTGTCGACGTGGGCACCACCCTCATGGTCGAACAATGGGCCACCACCGTGCGCAAGGGGTGCGAACCGCCATGGCAATGACAACCGCCGCCCAGGCGACCGACATCCGGGCGCGTTGCGCCGACGAGCTGGAGGCGGTCCGGCGCCGCTCGCTGGAACTGCTGGCCCCCCTGGACGAGGCGGCGCTGACCCGCCAGCACTCCCGGCTCATGTCGCCGTTGGTGTGGGATCTGGCCCACGTGGGCAACTACGAGGACCTCTGGCTGGTCCGGGCGGCGGGCGGCCAGGCGGGCGTGGAACCCGCCCTGGACGGAATGTACGACGCGTTCCGCCACGTCCGCGCCGACCGGCCCGCCCTGCCCCTGCTCGGGCCGGCCGACGCCCGCCGCTACCTCAGCCAGGTGCGAGGACGGGCGCTCGACATCCTGGACGGGATGCAGTTCGACCCGGCGGTGCCGCTGATGGCCGACGGGTTCGTCGTCGGACTCGTCGTCCAGCACGAGCACCAACACGACGAAACCATGCTGGCCACACTGCAACTCATGGACGGCCACGGCTACCGGCCGTTGGCGCCCGCCCCGCCGCTCCCGCCGCAGCCCGCCCGGGCCCAGTCGCCGCAGCCCGCCCGGGCCCAGTCGCTCCGGCAGGGCTCGTCCTCCGAGGTGCTCGTGCCGGCCGGCCTGTTCGAGATGGGCACCGACGACGAGGCCTGGGCCTACGACAACGAGCGGCCGCAGCACGCGGTCGACCTCCCGGCCTTCTGGATCGACACCTGGCCGGTGACCAACGCCCAATTCCAGGCGTTTATCGAGGACCGGGGCTACCAGCGCCGGGAACTGTGGCACTCCGACGGGTGGGCGTTCCGGGCCGAGTCGGGCGTCGACGGCCCCAAGTTCTGGCGGAGGCAGGGGTCGGGATCGTGGTCCCGCAACCGGTTCGGCTGGGACGAGGAGGTACCGCCGGGCGAACCGGTCCAGCACGTCTCCTGGTACGAGGCCGACGCCTTCGCCCGGTGGGCCGGCAAGCGCCTGCCGACAGAACCGGAGTGGGAAAAGGCGGCCCGGTGGTCGCCGGAGCCGGCTGGTGCCCACCTGTTCCCCTGGGGGGACGAAGCTCCTACCCAGGAGGTGGCCAATCTGGGAGGGCGCCATTTCCGGCCGGCGGCAATCGGCGCCTACCCCCGGGGCGCCGCTCCCTGCGGGGCGGAGCAACTGGTCGGCGACGTGTGGGAGTGGACCTCGTCAGACTTCGGGCCCTACCCCGGCTTCGCTACCTTTCCCTACCGGGAGTACTCCGAGGTGTTCTTCGGGCCCGACTACAAGGTCCTGCGGGGCGGGTCGTGGGCCACCCACCCGACTGCGGTGCGCACGACCTTCCGCAACTGGGACTACCCCATCCGCCGCCAAATCTTCGCCGGCTTCCGCTGCGCCCGTGATGCGTGATGGGCCCAAACGAGCCGGCCGCGGGGGGGGGGGGGGGGGGGGGGGGGGGGGG
>JALYXV010000124.1 GCA_030947025.1 Actinomycetota bacterium
GCCCAGGACTTCCCACCCGGTGGATTACGGCAGCACCACCAGATCGTCGCGGTGGACCACTTCGTGAGCGACGTCGGGGGGTAGGGCGGAGGTCCGCAATCCCGCCCACTCCTTGATACGGGCGGCGGGATGCCGCACCAGGCCCTTGGCGAAGACCCGGCCGTCCACGCCTGCGATCTCCACCGCGTCCTCAGCGTCGAAAGATCCCTCGACCGCCACCACGCCCGCGGGCAGCAGCGATGTCGTCCGGTGGATGAGCGCCGATCGAGCACCGTCGTCGACCACCACCGTGCCGCTCGACCCGACCGCGAAGGCGATCCACAGTTTGCGGGCGGGCAAGCGCCGATCTCGCGGCCGAACGATGGTGCCCACCCCCGCGACGCCGGCGACCGCGTCGCCGAGCACGCCCGGCCGGTCGGCGGCGGCGATCACGGCCCGGACCCCGGACCAGGCCGCAATCTTGGCCGCGGCCAGCTTGGAAGCCATGCCCCCGCTGCCCCGCGGGCTGCCCGCCGGCCCCGCCACCGCCTCGAGGGCGTGGTCGACCTCGACGATCTCGTCGATCAGCGAGGCGTCCTGGTGGAGCCGCGGGTCGGCGGTCAACAGCCCCGGGGCGTCGGTGAGCAGCACCAACAGGCTGGCCCCGACCAGGTGGGCCACCAGGGCGGCCAAGCGGTCGTTGTCACCGAAGCGCACTTCGTCGTCGGCAATGGCGTCGTTCTCGTTGACGACAGGAACGACCCGGAGGTCGAGCAGCCGACCCAGCGTCTGGCGGGCGTGGAGGTAGTGCTTGCGGTCCACAAAGTCGAGCGGGGCCAACAGGACCTGGCCGCCGACCAACCCGTTACGGCCCAGTGCGTCGTCGTAGACCCGCAGCAGCCGGCTCTGGCCAACGGCCGAAATGGCCTGGAGGGTGGGGGCGTCGGTCGGAGGCGCATCGGACATGCCCAGGGCCGGCAGCCCGGCCGCGATCGCTCCGCTGGTCACGATCACGACCCGTTCGCCCCGGCGATGCAGTCCCGCCACCTCTGCGCACAACTTGCCAATGGCGGCCTCGGAGATCACGCCCCGCCCGTCGGTGATCGACGAGGTTCCGATCTTGACGACGATCGCGCCCGATCCGAGTGCGCTCATCCGGCCACCGCAGACCAAGCCACCGCAGACCAAGCCACCTCAGACCAAGCCACCTCAGACCAAGCCACCGCGACCCCGGTGCAGCGCCAGCCCACTGGGTGCCCGGACCGGCAACCGGATCATTGGTCCGGCTCGTACTCGAACTCGAAGGTGCCGATGCGCACCAGGTCACCCTGACGGGCCCCGGCTCGCGAGAGGGCCCGGTCGATCCCCAGACGGCGCAGCCGGCCTTGGGCGTACGCCAGGGCGGCCGCGTTTCCGAGGTCCGACAACGCCACCGCCCGCAGCGCCGGGCGGCCCCGTACCACGAAGGCCCCGTCCCGGCTCCGCTCGACCACCACGCCGGCGGGGGCCGGGCGGTGGATCACGAAAGTGTCGCGCCCCGCCGCGGCGGTTGCTGCTCTGGCCTCGGCCACCATGGCTCCCAGGGTGCCGATCAGCTCCGGGATACCTTCACCCGTCACCGCTGAGATCCGCCGCCCGGCCCACTCCGACACCCCACCCGCCAATGCCGCCGCCCCGCCCTCAGCCGTGCCTGCACCTGCGGCCCCGTGTGCCGCACCAGCGCCAACGCCAACGCCAACCTGATCGGCCTTGGATCCCACCACCAGCCGGGGCCGGGCCAACAACTCAGGACGGTAAGCCCCCAACTCCGACAGCAGCACCTCCTCCTGACGTTGCGGCGAGATCGCGTCTACCGAAGCCAGGTCGACCAGGACGACCAGTACCCGGGCCCGTTCGACATGGCGCAGGAACTGGTGCCCCAACCCCCGGCCCTCGCTCGCCCCCTCGATGAGCCCGGGAATGTCGGCCACTACGTACTCGTACTCGTGGGCCCGCACCACGCCGAGATGGGGCTCGAGGGTCGTGAAGGGGTAGTCGGCGATCTTGGGCCGGGCCGCGGAGATACGGGAGATCAGCGTCGACTTGCCCGCGTTGGGCAGCCCGACCAACGCCACGTCGGCCATGAGCTTCAGTTCCAGGTTGAGCCAACGCTCCTCGCCCACCTCGCCCTGCTCGGCGAAACTGGGCGCCCGGCGCCGGTTGGACAAGAACCGGGCGTTGCCCCGCCCTCCCTGGCCGCCCGCCGCGGCCCGCCATCGCTCGCCCGCCCCGGCCAGGTCGACCAACATGCTCCCATCGAGGCTGCGCACGATCGTGCCCTCAGGGACCGGTACCTCGAGGTCCGCCCCGGCCCGGCCGTGCTTGCCTTTGCCGCTGCCGTGGGTACCGGAGCCGGCCTGGCGGTGGGGGTGGTCCCGGAACCCGAGCAGCGACGCCGCGTCGGTCGAAGCCACCACCCACACGTCGCCGCCGCTACCGCCGTCCCCGCCGTCTGGGCCGCCCTTGGCCACATGCGCCTCGCGGCGAAACGCGATGGCCCCAGCCCCACCATCGCCGGCCTTCACATGTAGTTGTGCCTCGTCTACGAACCCAGACATGGTGACGAGGGTACCGGGCGCTGCCCGGGGCTGGCCCCTCCAGCCGGTCAGGGATGGGTACCCGACTGCCGCTTCAGGAGCATGGCGAAGCCCACCTGCTTGACCACGTGGAAGTCGGGCTGGATCTGCTCGAACACCCTTTGGTCGTCCGGGCTCAGCTGAACCGGAAGAAATAGGTACTGGACCTGGTCGGCGAATGCCAGGCGCTGACCCTCCTGCGTCCACACACCCCAATACGTGGCCCGGAAGGGCGTGGGCCACTGGTAGGCGCGGACGCGGTGGTCGAGATGCGCGACGAACGAGTAGTGGGCCGACACGACCGCGTTGGGCGGAAGTGCGGCCAACACCGCGTTGATGTCGTGCACCTCGGGCTTCGAGGCCGACCAATGCGGAACCTTGTTGACGGAAATGGCCGGAAATGCGCCCCACAGGAAACAGGCATAGAGGCTGCACACCGCCACCGCGCCCACAGCGATGGCACGTTGCCGCGATTTCCTGAGCGCCCCGATCGCGTACACGGTGCCCATGGCCAGCACCGAGACGGTCGCCAACGAGTAGTGGTAGTTCAACTGGTGCTGATACGGGAAGCTGCTGAGGACGTTCGACGCCAGAACGAGCAGGCCGACCGCGGCCACCTCGGGCGCCCGGATGAACAACAACCCGCTCGGAAACATCATTTGCCATATGTAGAACGGGCGGCGCTCGCTGCGCAGGTAGTCGAAGATCACGCCCGGCTTGCGCACCATGGTGGACAAGAAGCCGCCCACTCCGCCGAACGGGATGCGATTGGTGTAGATGCTCGGGGTTCCCATGATGCTGGCGATCAGGACCTCGGTGAGGAGCAGCACCGCCGCGACCCCCCCCAGGATCATCGCCACCCCGAAGGTCCGGTTGCGCCGGTACGCCACCCAGATTCCGAGCGGCACGATGAACAGCACGACATCTTCTTTGACCAACAGGCACAGGACCGCGGCCACGATCAACAGCCACGGCTTCCAGGTCACGGCCGCGTAGATGGCGAAGCCGACCAGAGGGACGAGGAAGCATTCGGGGTGGAACTGCTCGAGGTTTCCCCACTGCAACGCCGGATGCAACAGGAAGGCCCCCGCCAGGATGGTCGCCCAGACGTTGTCGTGCAATCGGTGCCGGGCCAGGAGATAGACCGGGAGCGCACCCAACGCCAACAGGGCCGACTGGATCACCAACAGGGCGGTGGCGTGGGGATAGGCCCAGAACACCGGCACCAACAGCAACAGGATCAACGACGTGTGGTCGCCGAACAGGTTGCGACCCATGATCGTGACAAACGGCGCCTTGAATCGACTGAGCAGCCACAGCCCTTGATCGAAGATGCCCAGGTCGTAGCCGGGCGATCCATATCCCCGGTAGATGTCGATGGAGAGCCGGCTGAAATAGACGGTGTACGCCAGCATGAGACCGACGACCGGGAGGTGCGGCCGTAGCGCTCGGAACTGGATGGCCCGCGGCCGGCTGTCCGGGCCCGGATCGGGTCCGGCGCCTTCGTCCGGCTCCGCCGTCCCCTCACCCGGGCGGTCGTCCGTAATCGGCGCCTCCACCGTGGGCGCCTCCACCGTGGGCGCCTCCACCATGGGCGCGTCGACGGTCGGTGCGTCGGCGGGAGCCCCGCTGGCATCGACCGGCGTCGCCACGATCAAACGGTAGCGCGAGCGCTGGCGCCGTCCCGTGCAGGCACGTTGTCGGCCCGGGCCCGGATTGGCTAGGTTTGGGCTCTTGCGTTGGGGATTTGGGGAAAACGGAGTTTGTTGAGGCCGGGCCCCTACTGGGCTCCTCAGCACCGGGCGGCCAAGCGCCGGGCCCCTCGTCACCGGGCCGCTCAACACCGAGCCCACGCCCGCGTGGCCGCGGGCTACCGGCATCGGGGCCGCCCATTGCCGTCCCTCTGTGCCTGGATCCTCGGCCTGGCCCTGGGCGCCTACCTCACCGGCTGGGCCTCACCCGCCGGGACCCAAAGCCACGCCCGGCCGACCGTCCCGCAGTTGTCTGCCCCCGCGGTGCCGGCACTCGCCCACGTGGTGGCCGCTTTCCCGCCCTGGACCATCAAGGACGAACGTGCCGCCGTCGCCGTCTCCGCGGTCTCTGCCCCGAGCCTCCCGCTACCGGCGCAGTACCTGCACGGCGGCAAGATCGACCAGGGCGTCGACTACCTGGCTCCCGGCGGTACCCCCCTGTATGCCATGGGTCCGGGAGTCATCCTCCAAGAAGGCGGACCGGGCACCACAGGTTTCGGGCCCAACATCCCCGTCCTGCAGATCACCAGTGGGCCGCTGGCGGGCAGGACGGTGTACTACGGACATGCTGGGCCCAACCTGGTGCCGGCCGGCACCGTGGTGGCTATGGGCCAACAGATTTCAGTGGTCGGCTACGGCCAAGTGGGCCGCTCGAGTGCCCCCCACCTGGAAATCGGCTTCTGGCCGCTCGGAGGCATGCGGTCCGGGCAGTCCATGATGGACTACCTCGATCGGCTGACCGGGGAGAAAACGGGCCGCTAGGAGGTGGGGGCGGGGAGGACATCGACCAGCTTGCGACCCTTGCGTGCGCCGAACTTGACCCGGCCGTCGCTCAGGGCAAATAGGGTGTCGTCGCCGCCCCGGCCCACGTTGTCACCCGGGTGAAAATGAGTGCCCCGCTGGCGCACGATGATGGCGCCGGCCCGCACCTCGGTGCCGTCGAACACCTTCACTCCGAGTCGCTGTGCGGCCGAATCCCGCCCGTTGCGGGTGGAACCGCCGCCCTTGGTCTTCGACATGGTTAACCCTCGCCTGTGGTGATGCCGGTGATTTCGATAGTGGTGTAGTGCTGGCGATGGCCCCAGGACTTCCGTCCCCGAGACTTGTTCTTGTAGGTGAAGCCCCGGATCTTGGGCCCTTTGGCCTCACCGATCACCCGGGCGTCGACCCGGCTGCCGGCCACCCCGGAGCCTGCCAGCACCGTGTCGCCATCGACCAGCAGCACCGGCGCGAAGGTGACCTCGGTCCCTTCGGCCGCGCCCAGCCGCTCGACGGCCAAGGTCTGGCCTTCCTCGACTCGCTCCTGCTTCCCGCCTGTCTTGATCACCGCATACACAAGAGGGAGATGTTACCAGAGGAGCACGCCGCCCCAACCGGTCGCGACCGTCAGAGGAGTTCCTGGTCGAGCAGGATGCCCCGGCCCGCGCAGGTGGGGCAGGTCTCGGAGAACGATTCGACCAGACCCTCGGACACCCGCTTCCTCGTCATCTCGATCAGGCCCAGCTCGGAGATGTCAAACACCTGGGTTCGGGTCTTGTCCCGGGCCAGGGCGTCACGGAAGCACCGAGCCACCTCAGCCCGGTTGGCCGCGATCTCCATGTCGATGAAGTCGATGACGATGATGCCGCCGATGTCCCGGAGCCGCAGCTGGCGGGCGATCTCCTCGGCCGCCTCGAGGTTGTTGCGGAAGACCGTCTCCTCCAGGTTGGAGGTGCCCACGTTCTTCCCGGTGTTCACGTCGATGACCGTGAGCGCCTCGGTCCGCTCGATGATAAGCGAGCCGCCCGACGGCAGCCACACCTTGCGGTCAAGAGCCTTGTGGACCTGCTCGTGGACGCGGTAGCGCTCGAAGATGGGCAGCGGGCTGTCACTGTCGCCCGCGTACTCGACCCGGTCGGCCAGCTCGGGGCTGATGCTGGTGACATAGTCGCGTACCTCCTCGAAGAGGGTCTGGTCATCTATGACCACCCCGCGGTAGTCGTTGTTGAACTCCTCGCGGATGACTCGTACCGCCATGTCCGGCTCCCGGTGCAGGAGCGCAGGCGCCCTCGACCGCTTGGCCCGGGCGTCGATCTCGTTCCATTGGCGCAGCAGCCGGGCCACGTCCCGACGCAGCTCGTCGGCGGTGGCGCCCTCGGCCGCGGTCCGCACGATGAGCCCGTGGCCGGAGGGCCGGATGTCGTCCAGGATCCGCCGCAACCGCTTTCGCTCCTCGTCGGCCAGTCGCTTGGAGATCCCGTAGGTGTCGCTCCCTGGGATGAGCACCACGAACCGTCCGGGCAGGGAGACCTCCTGGCTGAGGCGAGCCCCCTTGGTCCCGATTGGGTTCTTGGTGACCTGGCAGACGATGGTCTGGCCGACCTTGAGGAGCTGCTCGATACGAGCGTCGCGCGATCCACCGCCCCGTCCCCGGGTCGGCTTGCCCCCCGAATCGGACTCCAGGTCCTCTCGGTCATAGCGCACGTCCCCCCGGTAGAGGACAGCGTTCTTGGGCGTGCCGATGTCGACGAAGGCGGCCTCCATTCCGGGCAGGACGTTCTGTACCCGCCCGAGGTAGACGTTGCCATCGATCTGGATGGCGTCATCGGCCGGTCGGGACACGTAGTGCTCGATGAGCGAACGGCCTTCCAGGACGGCGATCTGGGTGGCGTTGGGCTGGACGTGGACCAGCATGAGGTAGCGCCCAACCGGGCGCCCCTTGCGCTCCCGCCCGCGACGACGCTCGAGGGTCTCAGCGTCGATTTCCGCCCGGTTATCGATGACGCGGTCGCCCCCGGGGCCCCGTCCGCCCCGGCCCCCGCGCCGGCGCCGCCGCCGCCCATCGGTGTTGTACTCGGCGCTGGAATCGTTGTCCCCCGCCGGACTGCGCCCGGGCGGTGTGGGCGATACCGGTGGGGCGGTGCGGGCCAGCGGGGCGGGGGCGGCTGAACCGGCCCGGGCC
>JALYXV010000308.1 GCA_030947025.1 Actinomycetota bacterium
CAAGGCGACCGCGGTCGGAAAGCGAAGACGCCTCATCCTCTATCCCCCTGATGACTTGGCCGGAGTCCCGGCGTTTTCACGCACCCTACGGCAACAACGCGCTCAGAAACAATCGAGCGCCGTTACCCATCTTTAGCAATCCTCATCCATGTTCACAAGGGGCTGGACCGCCAGCCCGACAGGCCATCTGGAATAGCGTCACACAGAAGGGCGTACAACCCCGATATCGGCGTGAACTGGGACGGACGGGTTGTCACGGCTTGATGGCAGCGAGCACAGTTGTGTTCCAGGCGCGTCCCATCCAAGGCAACCACGCCCGTTCCTCGGGTCCCCCGCTCGGAAACCTCAGCTACGGCCGACACTCGGGTGCCCTGCCCCCCCGATCTGTGGCATATTCAACCTTCTTTGGCGACTTATCGCTCTCGTGCGACGACAGGTCGCCATGGACGTTTGAACTTACCCACACTGCCACATGAACTCCCGGCGCCCAACCGTCGCCCGCCCTGCCGCCATCGGCCGCCCTGCCGCCATCTCCCGCCCTGCCGCCCATCGTTCGGCCTGGCGCCGGGTTCGACCTGCCGCTGTTCGGCTGCCAACGTTCGCCGGCCGCGGCGGGCGCACGGGAGGCCAAGCCCTGCGCAGCTGGCCGTCGGCATCTTCGAAGCTATTGGCGAACCGTCGGGGTCGGCGAATGTAGTAAATGGCGGCCTCGCCACGGAGAAACTGACGACGTATGTCCCGCTCCGCTCCTCATGGATTCATGACACACGGTGGGCTGAAGGTGACGAAATGGCTGCCGTGCCAGTGGTTGTTGTCACACAGCGACGTTTGCGTCGTGACCGCCGATGCGACCGTTACCGCTGCCGGCGTTGCCCACGAGCGTGTTGTCATGGGCGGAGCCGTTGCCGTGGAACGGTCCGAGCACCGAGGGGCCGTTCCGGGTGTTGCTGTTGACAATGTTTCCCTGGACAACGTTGAGGTCGGAGGACTCCGACACCAGGATTCCGTCACCGACGTTGTCGCTGGAAACGTTCCCCGTGATGGCGTTGGCGAACCCCTCGTTTCGAACGACACGGGCCCGTGGGAGGATCGTGATTACCACCTGACCCGTCGCCCGTAATGGCGTAGCCATTGCTGTGGATGGTGTTGCCGACGATGACGGTGTGGGTGTTCGGGGCTTCGCCCGGGCCCGTGTTGGCGGAGTGGACCCGATGCCTGCCAGCAAGTTTCCTCGGATGATGTTTCCCTCGAGGCGATCGTTGTCGGCGCCTGGTCCCTCGACCCGGATACCCTCGTCCTGCCGGTGGTTGTCAATGAAGCATAGGGTGCCATTAGGCGCGGTGACGTTGTTGTCGAGCACCTGATTGCCCTGCACCAGATTCGCGTCGGAATTCCCGACAGCGGAACCCACTGTATAGGCCGTTGTGCATTGCCTTATTTCCCCTGAATCAGGTTGTGCGACGAGTCGAACAGGACGATGTCCTCCCCCAAGTCGCACGTCGCCCCGCCAAAATCGTTGATGTCGTCGCCTACGGTGAGGCCCCTCACGGTATTCCCGGAGCCACCGAAGATCGCCACACCGTCGTCGAACCCTCTGACCGTTCCGTTGGTCACCGTTACCCCGCTCACGTTGACGAGGCGGATACCGGCGTTGTCTCCGGGGCCGTTCGCAGCGGAACTGTTTGACCGCCCAGATTGAGGGTGATGTTGCTGGCTGTGATGACAAGGCCGTCACCCGGACAGTCGGAAAGGCTGTTTGCGAGCGTCGTACTGGTTTTGATGGACTGGCCGCACGCGACCACAGTCGCTGCTTCAGCCGGCCCTACAGTCATCATCGATCCAGGCCTCAGCTGCTGTCCGCCGCCGCCGGCGGCGGCTGCACCAGTTCGATGGTGACACCGTCGGGGTCCCGGAGGTAGGCCAGGCGCGATCCCGCCCTCGGGCCGACCTTGACGTCGATGGGCCGTTCTGAGACGGCCCGGGCGCCGCACGCCACCGCGTGGGCGTGCATGGCGTCCATGTCTCGGACCTGAAGGCAGACGTGGACGTTGCCGGGATGAGCGGTGCCGGGATCGTAGGGCTCGTCGTCCCGGCCCAGGTACTGGAGGAGCTCGAGGGCAACCCCTCCGGGAAGGTCGATCCAGCACGAATCGATGCGGATCCCGGGGTAGCCGACCATGACGCCGATCTGAGGGCCATCGAGGACCCTGCGGTTGCGTGACGCCCTGGCCAGCAGGCGTTCCCAAAAGGCGATGGTCCGATCAAGGTCGACCACGGTGATCCCAATGTGATGGACAGCGTCGACGACCGCACTCATCCAATTCCCTCCGCCTGTTCGACCTCGCCCAGCGCGTCGTCGAGCAACGCCACGCCCCGCAGGGCCATGTCCGGGGAAATGACGAGCGGAGGCGTAATCCGCATGATGGGAGCCGCCCCGGCAATCAGAACACCGCGGTGGGCCAAGGCAACCAGGAGCCGTCGGGCGGTATCTGGCGATATTCGCGTCTTGGTCGCTCGGTCGGTGACCAGCTCCAAGGCCATGAGCATCCCTACGCCCCGCACATCGCCCACCATGGGATGGCGGTCCTGGAGACCCCGCAGGGCGCTCAGCATTGAGGCCCCGACCCGACGGGCGTTGTCCAACACCGAGCCATCCGCCAGCATTTGCAAAGACGCCAGGCCCGCGGCGCAGGCCAGGTTGCCGCTGGCAAACGTCGATGCCCCCGCGCCCGGGCGGCCGAACGGCCCAGTGTCGAGGATCTCCCGTCGCGAGGCGATGAGCGAGATGGGGTAGCCCGAGGCCACACCCTTGCCCACCAGCAGGACGTCGGGAACAACACCCGAATGTTCGAAGGCCCACATGGACCCGGTGCGCCCGACTCCGGTCAGGATTTCGTCGAAGATCAACAGGGCACCGGTACGGTCGCAGAACTGGCGAAGGTGGGAAAGGAACTCAGGAGGCTGAGGGATCACCCCGCCGATGCCCTGGACGGGCTCGATGATGACTGCGGCCAACTGCTGCTCACTTGACTCCTCATACGTCCGGTCGAGCAGCCGGGCGCACGCCACCCCGCAGCGGTCGGGCGTGAGGTCCAAGGGGCAGCGATAGCAATAGGCGCTGGGACTGTGCATGACTCCCGGAGCGAACGGCCCGTAACCCCATTTCAGCGGAAAGCCGCCCATCAGTGACATCGAGCCCAACGTTCGGCCATGCCAGGCCCGGTGGAACGAGATCACTTCGTACCGCTTGGTGTACGACTTGGCCAGCCGGATGGCCGCCTCCACCGCCTCACTGCCAGTGGAATACATCTGGAACGTCTGGAGGCCAGGCGGCAAGGTCGCGGCCAGCGCCTCGAAGAACGGCGCACGGGGCGGGGTGGCGAAATCGAAATAGTGAATCAATCGCGACGCCTGGTCCTGGAGCGCTTCGACCACCGGGGCGGGGCTGTGACCGAGGTTGGCCACGACCGCGCCCGACGAGAAATCGATGAAGACGTTTCCGTCGACGTCGCGAACGGCCGCGCCCCGCCCGTCGCGCAACACCAGGCGCAGGAACTGGGCCGCCGGTGACGAGTTGCCGGCGTGATGCCCGGCATCACGATCCCACAGCGCCCGGGATCGGGGCCCGGGGATGTCGGTCAGGAGCAGGGGGACCTCGTCGTCCGACAGGTCCGACAGGTCCGACAGGTCCGACAGGTCCCCGTCCTCCGACCGGTCCGACCGGTCCGACCGGTCCGACAGGTCCGACCGGTCCCCGTCGTGTTGGCGTTCGACCGACGTCATGGCGACACCACTCCTCGCGTGCTAGGGGCTGAGACGATCAGGTCCCCGGTGCAGGAACGTCACTTCACGGACGTCGTCTTGGCCCAACAGCGCCATCAACATGCGCGTGAGGCCCAATCCGAATCCACCGTGGGGCGGGCACCCAAAACGGAAACAGTCCAGGTAATAGCGAATCGGTTCGAGCGGCACTCCGTGCTCCTCCGCCTGGGCCACCAAGCGGTCGTACCGATGCTCCCGTTGCGAGCCGGTGGTCACCTCCATGCCCTTCCACAACAGATCGAACCCTCTCGTCAGGGTCGACCCGTCCTGGCGGCGCATATGGTAAAAGGGCCGGTTCATCGACGGGTAGTCGGTGACGAACACGAAGTCGTGGCCCCGGTTCCGGGCCACGTGCTGGCCCAGTGACCGTTCACCAGCCGCGTCGAGATCACCGGGCGGCTGCTCCCCCACGATCCCGCGCGCCTCCTCCAGGGGCACCCGCGGGAAAGGGAGGTCAGGAACGGTGACGGCCACGCCGAAGACCCGCTCGATCTCCGACCCGTGATCGCTCTGCACGGCACGGATCACGTAACGCAGCCAGCGCTCCTCGAATCCCATGACGTCCTCGTCCGAGTCGATCCACGACATCTCGACATCAACGCTGGTGAACTCGGTGTCGTGGCGCGACGTGGCGACCGGATTGGCACGGAACACCGGACCGATCTCGAAGACCCGCTCGAAACCGCTGGCCATCGCCATTTGCTTGTAGAACTGCGGAGACTGGACCAGGTACGCCTGCCGGTCGAAATACGGTACGGAGAACAACTCGCGCCCGGTCCGATTGGGATTGGGCCGGAATTTGGGCGAGTGCAGCTCCAGGAATCCGTGCTCGGCCCAGAATTGGCGCATCGCCCGTTCCGCTGTTGTCTGCACTTCGAAAATGAGATGGTTGCGCGGTTGCCTCAAATCGAGGAACCGCCAATCAAGTCGCTGCTTGAGAGGCGACTCGGGCCCGACCGGAAGGTCGGCCAGGACCGCGCCGTGCACGACCAGCTCCTCGACGCGCACCGCCAACCGGCCCCCGTCGGCCTCGTCGGCCTCGTCGGGGGCGACCGTTCCGATGACTTCGATCGCTTCCTCGGGCCGCGGCACCGAGCCGGAGCACAACAGGAGGGGAACGGTGCCCGTGCGGTCGCGCAGCATCACACGGGCGCCGCCCGGTTGGTCGGCCACTCCCGCCGCCACGCCTGCAACCCATCCGCACAGCCGGACCCGACCGGTGGTGTTTGTCCCAAGGTGGGCGACCAGGGACCGCTCAAGCTCGAGCATCAGTGGAGTCGAGGCGACGATCGGACCGGCTCGTCTCTCGGGAGGGGGGACCGTTGCTCCGCCAGCCGCTCGACCAGCTTCACTCCGTCCTGGGGCCCGGGCATGGCCTCGAATTCTGCTCGGATGCCCTGGGCCCGCTGTCGGTAGCTCCCATCGTCCAACAGGGTCGACAACTCATGGCGGACCGCGGCCGCGGTCACCTGGTCGGGGAGGAGGGCCCGGCCCACCCCGCTCGTGACGCACGCCTCGGCGTTGTGAAACTGGTTGGCCCCCTGGGGCAGCACCAGCACCGGCAGGCCCTGGCCCAGGATGTCCAGGATCGCCGTGCCGCCCTGGTTGACCACCGCGTCGCAGCGGGGGAGGATCATCGCCTGGGGGATGAAGCGCTCCACATGGACATGGGGGGGCTGGGGCCCGAGGTCGGCGGGGTCGTTGTTGTTACCGACCGTGACGATGACATTGAGCGGCTCGTCGCGTACACCCTCGAGGATGGCGGTGAACACGCTCTTGTCGCGGTTGAAGATCGTGCCCAAGCTCACGTAAACGGTCGGACGGTCGGGCAGTGACCGGATCCAGCCGGGCAGGCCCTCCGCGCCCGAGGGGGCCACGCTGAGGTTGTGGGCCTGATGGGCCACCGGCACCTGGTCGATCTCGTCGGATTGGAGGCTGGGCGGGCAGACATCGAGGTACAAGTAGCGAAAGAGACCACCGAACTCGCCCAGCTCCACCTCGAACTGCTGGGCCAGCGGGCCCAGGACCTGGGCCGCCAGCCGGGCCATGGCCAACGGCCGGAGGATGCCGACGCTCTGGTCGGCGTAGGGCACACCCACCTTGGTCGCGGCCACGGGAGCGCCGAATTCGGTTTCGTCGTGCACGACGACATCGGGCCGCCAGTCGCCCATGATCGTGACCAGAGCAGCCGCCCGCGAGGGCGCCGCCACCCCTGCCAGCATTCTCGGCACGAAGGTCTCGAAGCGCTGCTGGCCCGGCGCCAGATGGGCTTCGGGATACCGCTGCCCCGCCTCTTCCAGTTGCTGGGCCAGGCTCATGCCCGCTGGGAAGGTGGCGAAGCCCCGTTTTTCGATGGACGGGCAGAAATCGGCCGCGGTGGCAAAGGCGACGTCATGACCGGCATCGGCCAAGGCTTGAGCCAGCGGCAGCATGGGCAGGAAGTGGCCCGAGCCCGGGAGGCAACTGCACAGGACCTTCATAGGCTTCCCGACTCTAGAGCGAATGTCCACTAGTCGAGCCGCCAGGTCCCCACCAGGCGGTGTTCCCGACCGGCGGAGGCGCCCTCGAGGCCACGACCGCTCGCCACCGCGACCAGCTCCGACAGGCGCCGCTGCGAAGGGCGGGTCCCGCCATGCACGGCGGAATCCCCGGAATCCACCGCGACCGTCGCCACCAGCTGTTCCAGGCCCCTCGCCAGGCCCTCGATCGTCGCCTCGTCGTAGAAATCGGTCTTGTAGTTGATCTCCCCCCACAACTGGCTGCCGTCGTCGAGCAGGCTGACGCTCAGCGGGTGAAGCTGGCCCCGGAAGAACAGCTCGTCGGGGCCCTTGTCGGGTCCCGGCCGTTCGACCACCCCGATCCCCGGCGCCCACCCGTCTTGGCCCGCGTGGAAATACTGCAGCTCGACGGGCAGCGCCGCCAGCGGATGCCCGCCCGCCCCGGACGCGAAGGCGGGAAAGACCGCTTCCCGAACCTGCATGAAGGGGATGTCCTGGTGCTCGAACAGCCCGAGCACACTCCCCCGGGCCCGCTCGACGATCTGGGCGAAGGTGGGATCGCCTGAAAGGTCGGTGCGGATGCGTCCGATGTTGGCGAAATAGCCGATCACGCCGTCCAGCTCGGCCCGCTGGCGCCCGCTCAGGGTGGTGCTGAAGACGATGTCGGTCGACCCTCCGGCGGCATGAAGAGCGACATCGACGGCGGCCACACAGACGACGAACATGGTGCCATGGGCCGCCCGAGCCAGCCGGTTGAGGCCCCGGTACCGCTCGGGGGGCACCGCCAGAGGACGAGCGGCGATACGCCGGGTGGGCGTGCTGGGCATCCGGTCGAAGGCCAGCGCGGGCCCCGGCGGCGTCCCCGCCAGGACCTGCTTCCAGTACTCCATCTGGGCCCGTCGGCGCTCCTCGGTGAGCGACCGGCGCTGCCACACGGCGAAGTCCGGGTATTGCACCGGGAGGGGCGCCAACGCCGGGGCGTCGCCTCGCGCCAGGGCGGCGTAGGTATCAGCCACCTCGCTCAGGAAGATGTAGGCCGACGTGCCGTCGGAGATCAGGTGGTCGAAGGTGACCGCCAGCACGCTGTCGCCGTCGCCCCGCCGGTACAGGTGGCACCGGAACAGGGGGGGTCGCCCGAGGTCGAACGGCTCGGCGTCCTGGGCGGCGAGGAGGCGTTGCAGTCCCGCCTCCTGCTCGTGCGCCTGTCCACCCGTTGTGGTGCCCAGGTCGGTCACCGGCATCTCGACCGTCGCGGTCGGCGCCACGGTCTGGGAAATGCGCCCCTGGTCGCGGGTAAAGCCGGTGCGCAGCGATTCATGGCGCGCAACCAGGAGGCCCACGGCCCGGTGAAGGATGGCCGGGTCAACAGGCTCCGAGAACCGGTGCAGGGCGGTGATGTTGTACAGCCCCGGCGGTGACGCATCGACCTCGAGACCCCACATCTGCTCCTGGGGCAGTGAGAGGGCGAGGGGCTCACCCGGGGTCCGGGGCTGGGGGACCAGCAGGGGGACCGCCCGGCCGGCGGCCCCATCGTGGTCGACGGCTGCGGCCAGGGCACGGACCGTGGGCGCCTCGAAGATGGCGTCGACAGGCAATTCGAGACCCATGGCCTCCCGCACCCGGGCGACGATCTGGGTGGCGAGGAGGGAGTGGCCGCCCAGGTCGAAGAAGTCCTCGTCGACGCCGAGCGCATCGACACCGAGCACCTGACCCCAGATGGCGGCCAGCAACGCCTCGGTCGGCGTGGCCGGGCCACGCCCCGTACCCCCCGGTGACCGCTCCGGTGCCGGCAGGGCGTGGCGGTCGACCTTGCCGTTGGCGGTACTGGGAAAGGTGTCGAGCACGACGAAGGCGGTGGGAATCATGTATGGCGGCAGGCTCTCCGAGAGAAAGCGGCGCAACTCCTGGCCGGTCATGGCGGCCGGGTCGTCGGCCACGACATAGCCGACCAGCCGCCGGGCGCCGGGCGTGTCCTCTCGGGCGATGACGGCGGCGTCGGCGACACCGGGGTGGGCCAGCAGAGCGGTCTCGACCTCGCCGCACTCGATCCGGAACCCCCGGACCTTGACCTGCTGGTCGAGCCGGCCCACGAACTCGAGATCGCCATCGGCCCGGGTGCGGACCTGGTCGCCCGTGCGGTACAGGCGGGCCCCGGGCCACGGGCTGAAGGGGTCGGCAATGAACTTGTCGGCGGTGAGCTCGAGCCGATGGAGGTAGCCCCGGGCCACGCCCGACCCTCCGAGGTGCAGCTCCCCCGCTTCGCCCGGGGCGACGGCCCGTCCGGCCCCGTCGAGGACATGAGCGGTCGTGCCGGCCAGGGGACGGCCGATCGGGGGATCGTCCCACGGCGGCTCCCCGTTGCTGGCCGCGGCCTCGAACCAGGTGGCCATGATCGTGGTCTCGGTCGGGCCGTAGGCGTTGATCCAGCGAGGCCGCCCACCTCCGACCTGGAGCCACTGGCGGTAGGCCCGCCCGAGTGCCTTCTCACCGCCGACGGTCACCAGGCGCACCGTGCGGGGCACCGTCTCCCCCAGGCGGTGCAGGTCCCGGACCCACTCGTGCCAGTAGGCGGTGGGCAGGTTGAGCAAGGTGATCCGCTCCCGCCCGAGCCACTCCAGCCACGACCGGCCGAGGATGGGGACGGTGTCGTCACGAAGCACGACGGTGGCGCCCGATGCCCAGGTGGGGAACATCTCCTCGACGCTGACGTCGAAGCTCGGGGAGCAGAACTGCAGCACCCGGTCGCCCGGCCCCAGCTGGTACAGGTCGGCCACGGCCCGGTGGTGGTTGACCAGGCCGCCGTGGGTCAGCATCACCCCTTTGGGGGCACCGGTCGAACCCGAGGTGTAGATGACATAGGCCAGGTCGTCCTGGGCGGCCACCGGGGGTGGGGCGGCCCCAGCGGAGCTGCTGTCGCCCCAACCTTGATCCACGCACACGACCGTTGCCGGCTGACCTTCGAGCTGGCCGAGCAGGCGCTCCTCGCTCAGGACAACCGGGGCGCGGGAGTCGGCCAGGAGGTAGGCCACCCGTTCGGCCGGCGCGCTGGGGTCGATGGGCAGGCACGCGCCCCCCGCCTTGAGGATGGCCAGCAGGCCCACGGTCATCTCGGGCGAGCGTCGGACCAGGACGGCCACCGGCACGTCTCGCCCCACACCAAGCTCCCCCAGGTGGCGGGCCAGGCGGTTGGCCCGGCGGTCCAGTTCGGCATAACTCATGACCACGTCGCCGGCGGCCACCGCCGGAGCATCGGGCGTGTGCCCGACCTGGGCCTCGAACAGCTCGGTCACCGTCGCCGGTTGCGCGTCGCCGGTCATGGGCGGGCCTTCTTCGGCTGGCCGGGGCCGACGGTGAGCTCGAGCAGGTCATGGCCCACGGTGACGGGCCCGTCGAACGAGCCTTTCACCCCATTGACCCAGTGCTCGTCAGGGAGGGCGTCGTCCCCGGGGATGAAGTGGTTCAGGACCAGCCGGCCCACGGCCGCATCGGCCGCCATTTTCCCCACCTGGCTCAACGGGGTGTGCGAGGTCAGGAGATGGTGTTGACGGCGCCCCGCCTCCCAGCTGTCGTCCCGCTCCCGGGTCTCGACGATGTCGTCGGAGAAGACCTCATGGACCAAGATGTCCGCCCCCCGGGCCAGGCGGCCCAGGTTGGCCGAAGGGGCGGTGTCCCCCGAGAACACGACCGAGCCCGCCTCGGTGTCGAAGCGGAAGGCGAAGGACGGGAACACGGGGGCGTGGTCGACAAGGATCGCGCTCACCGTCACGGCGTCGTCCTGGGCCACCACGAACGGCTCCATCGGTGGGGCGACACGGTCGGGAGCGCGCGCCCCGACCTCGGGCCGCGCCCCGATCTCGTGCACCGCGATGAGGCGGGTGAGGTCGGCCCGTCCCGCTTCGCGCATGCGGATGTTCAGGTCGTAGGCGTGGGCCTCGATCTGGCGGTCGGTGATCGCGGCCAAGCCGGGCGTGGGGTCGGCGGGCGCCACCAGCGGGATGCTCGGGCCGCCCGGGGGGTCAGGCGGCAGCGCCCGCCACCCGCCCGCCGGCCCGGGGCCGTAGACATCGACGGGCGGGTTCCACTGCAACACCGGCCAGCCCAGCAGGAAGAGGTTGAAGTAGTCGCAGTCGTGATCGGAGTGCAGGTGGGTCAGGAACACCTGGTGCAGGCTCGACAGCAGCCGGGCCCGCCGCAGCTGGCGGGTGACCCCGCTCCCGCAATCCACCAGATAGACCCGACCACCGACCACCATGGCCTGGGCGATCCCCGAGCGAGACGGTGAGGGTAGGGGGCCGCCCGCCGTTCCCAGCAACACCAGCCGCGTCGTAGAGTCGGTCGCCATATATGCGCCTGGCAGACTACCGGGGCGGCGGCTCCGAGGACGCCCCTGGGGGCTCAGCCTTCGACCAGGCCGATCATGTTGCCCTCCGGATCGGCAGCCACGGCGGTCACCACGATCACCGAATCGGTGCGGGGCGTGACGACCGAGCCCCCGGCCGCGGTGATCTGGGCCAGATGGGCGTCGATGTCGGGGACCTGGATGTAGAACAGGACGCCGTGGGTGCCGTCGGGCGACCGGGCTATGCCCCCGGAGATGCCGGCCCCGCCGGCGTCGGTGTCCACCCGGGCGTACATGTCGTCAGGCACCACCGCGATCTTCCACCCGAAGACGTCGGCATAGAACGTCCTCAGTTCCCCGCCGTGTTGCCCGTGGACCTCGAAATGAACGACCGGGTTGCCCATATGGCAGCACGGTAGCGTCTCGCGGCCGAGCGACGCCGTCCGCCATCCACCGGGACCGTCACACCCGCTCGGTACCCTTGAACCCGATGAGCTTGGCCCTCCCCACCTCCCTGTCGCCGTCCAAGGTGGCGTCGTTCAAGGACTGCGCCCTGGCGTTTCGTTACAGCGCCATCGACCATCTCCCCGAGCCGCCCTCGCCCCACGCGGCCAAGGGCACGCTCGTCCACCGGGCGCTCGAGCTGCTCATGTGGGAGGAGCCGGCGGGCCGGCGCAGCCTCGCGGTCGCCCTGGAAAAGCTGGACCGGGCCCGCCACGACGTGCTGGGTAGCGCCGAGTACCAGGGACTGGATCTGGGGGGGCAGAGCGAGGACGAGTTCCTGGCCGACGCCGAGGCCCTGGTGCGCAACTACTTCCGGCTCGAGGACCCCAACGACGTTGTCGTGGTCGGCACCGAGCTGCTCCTCAGCGTCCAGGTGGGGGCGCTCACCCTGCGGGGCATCATCGACCGCTTGGAGCTGGACCCGGCGGGCGAGTTCGTGGTCACCGACTACAAGACGGGCCGGGCGCCCACCGAGGCGTACGAGCAGGCCCGGCTGGGAGGCGTCCACTTCTACGCCTTCCTCTGCGAGCAGGTGCTGGGCCGCCGCCCGGCGCGGGTCCAGCTGCTCCATCTCCGGGAGCCGCTGTCGATCTCGACGGTGCCGTCGGAGCAGTCGATCCGGGGCCTGCAGCAGCAGACCAGCGCGGTGTGGACCGCCATCGAGCGGGCCTGCCAGCGGGACGACTTCCGGCCCAAGCCGGGCCGGCTGTGCGGGCTGTGCGCCTTCCGCGCCTACTGCCCCGCCTTCGGGGGCGATCCCGCCCTGGCGGCCGCCGAGGTAGCCGCCCGGCGAGCCGCATACGAGGCCGCCGCCCCGGTGGCGCCGGCGCCCACCCCGGCCGGAGTGGGGGGTTCGCTGGATAATGGGCGTGTACACGCCCATTGTCCCGCGAACCCGTGAGCCGGTCACGCCTGGTCAAGGGGCTCCTGCGACCGTTGCCGGGCTACCGACAGCTGGTCGGGCGCAAGCCGGTCAGCCGTTTGGACCGCTGGGTGGACGACACCGTCGAGCCTCACCTCCGGGGCAAACCCGTGGCCGACCGGGTCTTCTACGCCGCCTCGGCTCTCGGTGACCACGGCCTCATCTGGCTCATCCTGGCCGTCGTCCGAGGGCTGCGCCGCCCCGACGAGTGGCGGGCGACGCTGCGGACCGCGGCCGCCGTCGGCATCGAGTCGGCCGTGGTCAACGGCCCGGTCAAGTGGGTCTTCCGGCGCCAGCGCCCCGTCCCGAGGGGCATCGCGCCCCATCCCGTGCGCTCCCCTCGCACCAGCAGCTTCCCGAGCGGCCATGCCACCTCGGGCTTCTGCGCCGCCGCCCTCCTGAGCGACGGCGACCCGGCGCTGCGCCCGCTCTACTACGCCCTCGCCGTGGTTGTGGCGTGGAGCCGGGTCCACGTCCGGGCCCATCACGCCTCAGACGTGTTGGGCGGGATGGCGATCGGGATCGTGCTGGGCCAGATCTTCAAGCGCCTCGTGCCCGTTGCGCGCCCAGCGCCAACCGCGGTGGCTCACCGGCCTACCCCGGCGGCTCACAGTCGCAGCCATCGGTTTGTACTAATCACACATATGTGGCTCTGGTGGGTACAAACCCACGGCTCCATCGCCCAGTCCCTGCGGGCGCCGATCGGGCGAGGGTGACATCGGTCCCCGACAACGGTTCAGAGGCTTACCCAAATGGGTTCCAAGGTTTGTTCGTCGCGGCGCAGGCACGCGCTCGGCACCGCTGTTTGTCTGTGTCTGACGTTGGTGGCGGCGATCCTGTTGCCGTCGCCGGCGTCGGCCGCGCCGGGCGACATCACCACGGTCGCAGGCGGAGGTCTGGGCGACGGCGGACCGGCGACATCGGCGGCACTGCGAGCACCGGTGAGCGTGGCGGTCGACGCCGCCGGCAATGTCTTCATCGCCGATCTGAACTCGTCGACGGTGCGCAAGGTGGCCCCCAGCGGCATCATCACCACTGTCGCCGGCACCGGGACCCAGACCTTCGCGGGCGACGGCGGACCGGCGGTCAAGGCGTCGTTCAGCAGCCCGAGCGCGGTGGCCGTCGATGGCGCCGGGCGGCTCTACATCGCCGACCAGGTCGACGGCCGCATCCGTCGGGTCGCCGTCAACGGCATCGTCACCACCATCGCCGGCAACGGCGGCAGCAACCCCGGCCCCGACGGGGAATTGGCGACCGCGGCGGGGCTCTCGAGCCCTGTCGCGCTCACCTTCGACCCCTCGGGCAACCTGATCGAGGCGGAAGGCGGCGGTCTTGTCCGGAAGATCGACACCCACGGCATCATCACCACCGTGGCGGGCGGCGGCAGCCCCGCCGATGGGCTCGGTGACCACGGCCCGGCCACCGCCGCCGCCCTCAACAACCCCTACGGCGTCGCGGTCGACGGCCACCACAACTTGTGGATCAGCGATCAGGGCAACCAGCGGATCCGCAAGGTCGACGCCAACGGGATCATCACCACCGCGGCCGGTGACGGCAACTTCGGATTCTCCGGCGACGGCGGACCGGCGGTCAACGCCGAAATAGGACAGCCGGTCGGGATTGCAGTTGACCGCGCCGGCAACGCCTACTTCGCCGATGCCAACAACCGGATCCGCCGCATCGACACCGCTGGCATCATCACGACGTTTGCTGGCCGATGCTGCGGCGGCGACAGCGGCGACGGTGGCCCCGCCACCGCCGCCCAAATTTTTAACCCCTACGGCGTCGCTGTCGACGGCTCGGGCAACCTGTATTTCACCCAGGCCTTCGCCCAAGAATTCAGCCAGGTTCGCAAGGTCGACGTTCACGGGATCATCACGAGGATCGCGGGCGGAGGGCTGGGCGACGGTGACCCGGCCACCTCGGCCCGCCTGCTGGCACCGGTCGGGCTTCGGTACACCGGCGCCGGGCTGTTCATCAGCGAGCAGTACGACAACCGGGTCCGCCGGGTCGACGCCCACGGCGTCATGAGCACCGTCGCCGGTGGCGGCCACCCTGCCGACCAGCTGGGCGACAACGGCCCGGCCACCTCGGCCGCCCTCAACCAACCCCTGGGTGTGGCCCTCACACCGGCGGCCGATACCTTGCTCATCGCCGACTGCGGCAACCGCCGGGTCCGCCGGGTCGGCCCCGACGGCATCATCACCACGGTTGCCGGCGGCGGGTCACCCGCCGACGGCGTGGGCGACAACGGGCCGGCCACCTCAGCCCACCTCGGCTGCCCGACCGGGCTCCTGCTGGTGACATCGCAGCTCAACCCCAGTGGCCCGCCCGCGGGCACGTTGCTCATCGCCGACTGCCGGGACAACCGCGTGCGGAGCGTCGACCCGTCCGGGGCCATCACCACCATTGCCGGCACCGGCAACGCGGGGTTCAACGGCGACGGCAACTCGGCCCCGTTCACCGACTTGAACTGCCCGTCCGACCTGGCCTTCGACCCGGCCGGGAACCTTCTCATCGCCGACACGGCCAACAACCGGGTCCGCAGTGTCGACGGGCGAGGCAACGTGACCACCGTGGCCGGCGACGGGGCCACGGGCTACGGCACCGATGGCGGAACCGCCACGGGCACCCACGTCAACGGCCCCACCGGGCTCGCCTTCGAGGCCAACGGCAACCTGCTGGTGGTAGAGAACTACCACGCCCGGGTACGACGGGTCGACACCGCAGGCCGCATCACCACCGTGGCCGGCACTGGCGTCCCCGGCTTCTCGGGCGACGGCGGCCCGGCCACTTCGGCCACCATTTCCCATCCCAGCCAGGTGACCGTCGACGGCGCCGGCAACATCCTCTTCACCGACACCGGCGCCACCGATGGCCCCAACAACCGGGTCCGCCGGATCCAGCCCGGGCCAGCTACCACTCCGAAGCCGCCGCAGTGCGGTGAGGTGATCGTCAAGAACATCACCCTCAGCGCCGACATCGGGCCCTGCCCCAGCACCGTCGACGGCATCGTGATCGGGGCCGACAACATCACCGTGAACCTCAACGGTCACCGCATCTCCGGTCCCGGGCCTGGAAAGGGCACCGGGTCGCACGCCGGGATCCGCCTCACCCAGCGCCGCGGTGTCAACATCACCGGCGGCGGAGTCCGAGGCTTCGACGCCGGCATCGCCCTCGTCGGATCGTCGGGCAACACCATCACCAACATGACCGTCAGGAACAACGTGGCCCCGCTGGTCACCGCCAACGGCTTCGAAGGCTCGGAGTTCGGCGACGGCATCGTCCTGATGTTCTCGGGCGGCAACCGCATCGCCCACAACGTGATCACCGCCAACGGGGTGTTCGACAACATCGGGATACTGGGCCTGGGCTCGGACAACAACACCATCACCGCCAACACCATCACCAACGAGGTGGGCGACAGCCTGCAGGGAACAAACGGCGTCGGCAACGGCATCAACATCAGCCCGTTCCTCGACCTCACCCTTCCAGGACGAGGAAACTCGCTTCTGGCCAACAACATCGTGGGCAACACCGTGAGCGGCAACTACACCGGCGGGATCGCCAGCCAGAGCAACCTGGGCGCCACCATCGCCCACAACGTGATAACCGACAACGGGCTGCTCAACCCCCACCCGGGCAACGGCATCGGCATCTTCCACAACCAGCGGGCCGTGCCCAACCTGTACGACGTGGTGGACTCCAACGTGATCCACGGCAACGCAGGCAACGGGATCGACGTCTTCGGAGACCACAACCGCTTCACCAACAACAACGCCACCGGCAACGCCCTTGTCAACCCAAGGTCCTTCGACCTCCTCGACCGCGGCGGCACCCCGTGACGGGCCAACCGTCGTGCCTGGCCAACGTATGGTCCAACAACGCCTTCGACCCCGGAAAGATCTTCCCACCCTGCGTCGCCGGCAGTGTCGGCGCTTCGGCGTCCATCCTCAACGCGGCACCCAACTCCACGACCGATGGTGGCCAGCTGTCGCCGTCCGTCCAACGCCATCTCTCCGCCCCTGACCTGGCCGTCGGGAAGGCGGTCGGCGGCAGCGGATGAACCCTTCGGGAATCCCCTCCGGCCGCTTCAAGTTGACCAACAGGTGACCGCCGCGCCGCTTTCCTTCGCCATCACCTGGGATTACCGCTGCCCCTACGCCCGCAACGCCCACGAGCACGTGGTCGCCGGCCTGCGGGCCGGGGCGCCCTGGGACGTGGCCTTCGTACCCTTCAACCTCGACCAGCCCCACATCGAGGAGGGCCAGCCGCCTCTGTGGGACGAGCCCGACCGCTATCCCGGCTTGCTGGCCACGGCGGCCGGGATCGTGGTGCGCGACCAGTTCCCCGACCGCTTCCTGACCGTCCATGCGGCTCTTTTCGCGGCCCGCCACAATCAGAGCCGTGACCTCCGGGTACGCTCCGTTCTGGCCAGCGTCCTGGAAGAATCGGGGGTCGACGCCGCCGCCGTCCTCTTCGCCATCGAGGACGGCTGGCCCTTGCAAAGCTTCCGGAAGGAACACGAGGCCGCGGTCGCCGATTACGACGTCTTCGGCGTGCCTACATTCATTGCCGGAGGTCGGGCCGTGTTCGTCCGTCTGCTGAACCGCCCCGGCGACGACGATGACCTGGCCGTCTCCACGATTGAGCGGGTGGTCGACCTCACCACCGGTTGGGCCGACCTCAACGAGTTCAAGCAGACCAACGTCCCCCGGTAGCGTCGCGCCGGTCCCGGTCAGATGCTGGTGGTCCCCGCCGGTCCCTCGACGGTGAGCGTGCCCCCTTCGGAACGGAACCTCACCGGCAGGGCGCCGAGCGAGTGCCAGCCATCATCGCCTGCGTGAGCCTCGCTCAGCTCGTCTCCGGCCCGCACCCAGCGGCGAACTTCCTTGGAGTCACGGTCGACGATCAGGATTTCGCCCACTCCGACCCGGCGGTAGAACGGGATCTTGTCGTACGCCTCGTCGCCCGGCGATCGGATCTCGATCACCAAGGCCGCGCTTCCCTCCACGCCGCGGGCACTGCGGAATTCGGGGGCAAAAGCGACCAGATCTGGGACGCGGTAGCTGGAGTCGCTCTCGGCTCCAGGGTCGAACAGGCCCGTTTCATAGCGCAGCAGCAGGCCAACGGCCGCGGCGGCCGGTTCCAGTGCGATGTGAAGCTTGCCGCCGATTCGCTGATGCTCCTCGCTGGCCGGTGGCACCATGTGAAGTTCGCCTTCCCACATCTCGTCGAACCGGTCGACGCCCAGACGATGCCGCTCGGCCAGCAACGAAGCCGGCACCTCGATCAGGACACCACGCATATCGAGCTCCATTCCCGCATCGCTCCAGCCTGATCTTAAGGTCGGGTCCGACCAATCGAGCGTCCGGTCGTCCGCCTACCATGTCCCGGGGATGACGTACACGGTGGTCGGTCTGCTCGGTCGGGGCGGTATGGCCGTGGTCGAACTGGCGGTCGACGACCAGGGTCGCCACCTGGCCCGCAAACGGGTCGCGCTCGACGGCTCGGCCCGGCACATCGCCCTGGCCCGGCATCGCATCCGCCGGGAGGCCGAGATCCTGGCCAGTCTCGACCACCCCGGGATCGTGCCGCTGCTGGCGGTCGAGGACGACGGGGCGGACGTGGTGCTGGTCATGCCCCGCATGATGGGCAGCCTGGCCGACCGAGTCGAGACCTGCGGCCCCCTCCCGCCCGCGGAGGTCCTCGCCATCGCCTACGCCCTGCTCGATGCTCTGGCCACGGCCCACCGCCAGGGCGTCGTCCATCGGGACATCAAGCCGGCCAACGTGCTGTTCGACCGGGCCGGGCGCCCCGCGTTGGCGGACTTCGGCGTGGCCGTTACCCGCCAGTTCACCCCCGGCCTGACAATGGCCGGCGCCATTGTGGGCACGCCCGAGTTCATCGCCCCCGAGCAGGCGGCGGGGAAACCTGCCACCGCGGCCAGCGACATCTTCTCGCTCGGTGCCACCCTGACCTACGCCCTCACCGGCCGGGGCCCCTATGGGGAGGGCGAGCCCCTGGCTCTGATCAACCGAGCCGCCCAGGGCGAGATCGAGCCCCTGCCGCAGGGCGTGCCCGAGCAACTCCGCCTGACCCTGGCCGCCCTGCTCGCCCCCCGACCCGAACGCCGACCGACCGCGGCCGCGGCCTCAGGCGGTCCGAACGGAACGAGCGTCGACTATTCGCCCCGCCCGGAAGGGACAAGGGGGAAAAGGGGGAAAAGGGTGGCCCTGATGGCCATCATCCTCGCCACCCTTTTGGCCGCCGCCGCCACCGGCCTGGCCCGGTACCAAACGGGCCGGGCAACCACCGCGGCACTGTCGGCACCACCTGTCCCGGCCGCCCCGGCCCCCTCGACGACCACCTGCACGCCCCTGCTCTACCAACCGTGCGGCCAGAGCACCCCGGCGCCGGGGACCGACGGCAACAACTGCGTGGCGGGTCGAGCGGACTTCGACCGAATCCTGGCCAACGGCTGCGAGGCCGTCTCCGACTACCAGCCCGGCCAAGCCCTGCATGTCGGCCAACCGGTGCAAGCCAACCTGGTACCGGAAACCGCGATCGACACGTTTCAAGCCGCCGTCACCCAGAGCCTCTTCAACTTCTGCCTGACCAAATTCCGGGTCACCCTGACCGCCCCGCCGGGGACCACCGACCGGGTCGACGTCGTCAGGGACGGGAAGGTATTGGCGTCGGCCACCAGCACCAACGGGGAGCCAGCCACCGCCCGCGCCTCCAAGCCGTCCTGCTTCGATTCGGGTACCAGGGCGGTGACGGTCGAAGTCAGCGCGGTCAGCGGTCAGTCGGCTGAGGACTTCCGGCTGGTGAGCGCCGGCTCCTGGTAGCACTCTGTTCCTAGCGCGGGTTCCTAGCGCGGGTTCCTAGCGCGGCTGGCCGATACCGGCCGCGGCCAGTTCCTCACGGTTGGGGCCGGGCGTCCGACAGCACGACACCAGGGTTCCGTCGACGACCACGGCGGGGACGGTCGTGATTCCGTAGTCACGGGCCTTTCTTGCTGCGCCCTCGGACTCACGGAGGTCGTGGACCGTGACCTCGCAGTCGGGGCAGGCCATCTCTTTGACCAGTTGGACGGCCGGCTCGCACACCGGACACTCAGCGGAAAAAACCTCGACCTGGCGCTTTGCCATCGGGCACCTCCTTGGGCGTGGTTAACCTACACCTTCCATCGGACTGGAAGGTCAAGGGGGTAGGCTGGGCCGGTGCGAATCGGGGAGCTGGCTGAGCGAGCGGACCTCTCGGCCAAGACGATCCGCTACTACGAACAAATCGGCGTCATGGCCGAGCCCGACCGGACGCCGGCGGGCTACCGCGACTACGACGACTCGGCGTTGGCGCGGCTGCAGTTCATCCGGGCGGCACAGGCGGTTGGGTTCCGCCTGGGCGAGATCAAGGAAGTACTGGCCTTCAGCGACCGGGGGGAAACGCCGTGCCGTCACGTCACCAACCTGATGGAGGAGCGGATCCGAACCCTGTCCGAGCACATCCGAGGGCTCCAACAGATGCGTCGAGAGTTGGAGCGACTCGTTGACCGGGCGAGAACGCATCCGACCGCCCCTCCGGGCGGGGGCGGTTTCTGTCACCTCATCGAGATTGGCCGCCCAACCACCCCGGCCGCTATCTAACATCGCGCCGATGAGGCGGCCGAGCACGACCAAGCCCGACGACCGTTCCGTCGGCCTGACCATCCTGGGCCTCACCCCGGGTGAACAGGTCCGGTTCCGCCGGGACCCCGGCAGTCGCTGGCAGGAGGCCCACGTGACCCGGCGGGAGCGGGACGGCAGCGTCGGCCTGACCGATCGGCGGGGTGCGGCCCGGGCCCTGCCGGTCGAGTCGATCGAGGTGCGCTGCACCGGTCCACGGGGCGGGGCCAGCTGGGAACCACTCACCGTGCGGGCCTCACGCACCGAGCAACTCCGCCTGCTGTAGCCGTGATCGATTAAAGAGATCAGGTTGCTGATGCTGACTACCTCGAAGCAGGTCTTGGCCACGGTCAGGATCTGGCTGGGCGGCCATGGCGCAGCAGCAGCACCGGCCGCTGCCGAAAGTCGCCATCCACTCACCGGGCTTGTCGGTAAATCACTCATGCGGACGATCAGCGGCGCTCGGTCCCGTACTTGCTCTCTCGTCTCGGCCGGTTCTGCGACCGGCACGCTCACTGAAGTCCATGATTGCGTTTCGCAACGCGGCTGTCGGATCTCGACCGCTTGGGCATCGGGCCCCTGAACGCACTGCCGAGCACTGGTCCCAGGTCGCGCGCGGCTTGTAGCAGTGGGTGCCGTGGTCTTCGCCCTATACCACGTCGGCAAGATCCTCGCCCGCGCCGCCCAGGTGTTCCAGCTCGCCTACCCCGGGCTCGACACGTTCATAGACGAACTCGCCAAGCCCGACAAGAAGGCCGCCGACAAGGCCATACCCGCCGGCCGCACACTCGGCTGGGAGAGCGATCCGCGACTGAGGCGGGACATGCAGGCGGCGGTGATGCACCTGCGCTCAGTCGCCGATCAGCCCGGCGATGTCTATCGCCCACGCCGAAAGTTGGCCGAAGCCGTCCGAGATCTCCAACGGGACGGGCCCACGGTCAACATCCAGGGTCGGGATTGGGTCGATGCCGACCTGGTCCGATCGGAGCTTGAACGCGTGGACGCAGCCGCCGGGAAAGCCCTCGACGCAGTCAACGAGTCGGAAGTCGCCGACCGCTACCGAGCGCTCACGCCAGGTGGTCCGCTCTGGAGCCGGGATCGTGTTCGCCGTCTTTGCCTTCGTATCCGTCTTCGCTGCGGGCCGGAAATGGTCCCGTAGTTCGACACGTGGATACCCACCGCCAAGGCCGCCGGCCGATCGGCGGCTGGCACTACCGTCCGACCAGGTCCTTCCCTCAGGTGCGCACCGTCGCCCAACATTTGGCCGCCTGGTTGGACGACCCGGGCGACGACGTGAACCGGGCCCTGTTGGCGCCGATGATCGGGGTGCGAAACCGACGCCCGCCGCGGTCGTGACGTGGCAGTTGTCGTCGACGATGCGGTCGCAGAGGTTGTCCCGAGTCTTGTGGAACTTGAGGTGGCGGTCCCCAGCCTGATGCCTGCCGTGAGGTAGGCATTCGGGCGTCCATCCAAGACATCCGAATCCAGGAAGGGGACCACCAGTGGGAAAGAAGCTACCTGTCATGCCGGCCGCCGCGCGTGAGGAGGAGGCAGCGAGGCTGTCTGGGCTGTGCGTGCAGCCACGTTTGGCGTTGGCAGAGTTGGAAGGCGCGATAAGAGACGGGCTGATGGCGTTCAGTTGCGCCACCGGCTTGTTGGTGATCGCGGAGATGATGGAAGCGGAGAGAACCGAGATTGTGGGCCCGAAAGGCCGCCATGACCGGGGCCGGGCGGCGGAACGCAACGGCAGCGCCCCGGGGTCGGTGGTGTTGGGCAGTCGGACGGTGCCGGTGTCGCGGCCCAGGGTGGTGGCCGTTGGTGGCGGTGAGATCGCCCTGGATAGCTACCAGGTGTTCTCCTCGACGGACCTGCTGACCCAGGTGGCGTTGGAGCGGATGTTGGCCGGCGTCGCCACCCGCCGTCACGGGTTGGTGGGCGAACCGATCGGTGAGACCTTGGAGGATGTCGCCCGGGGAGTCTCGAAGTCGGCGGTGTCGCGGCGGTTCAAGACCGCGACCGAGGCGAAGCTGGCGGAGTTGTTGGCCCGGGACCTGTCGGGCCTCGACGTGGGGGCGATGATGATCGACGGGGTCTACTTCGCCGGGTGCTGTTGTGTTGTCGCCCTGGCCGTCACCGCCGATGGGACCAAGGTGCCCGTCGGGGTGTGGGAGGGCGACACCGAGAACACCACCGTCGTCAAGGACCTGTTGGCCGACCTGGTGGCACGAGGATTGGCCTGCACCGACGGGGTGCTGTTCGTCCTGGACGGCTCAAAGGCCCTGGCCGCGGGGGTGAACAAGGTGTTCGGGGAGCGGGCCGTCATCCAGCGTTGCACGCTGCACAAACGTCGGAATGTGGCCGACTATCTGCCCAAAGGCTACGCCGAGTCGATCGACGCCCAGCTCGCCCGGGCGTTCAACGACCTCGACGCCAAGCGGGGCCTGCGCGTCGCCCAGGGCATCGCCGCCCAGTTGGAGGAGCATTACCCCTCCGCCGCCGCCAGCCTCCGGGAAGGCCTGGACGACATGTTCACCGTCCGGCGCCTCGGCGCCTCCGACACCCTGGCCCGCTCGCTGTGCTGCACCAACGCGGTGGAGTCGATGATCTCGGTCGTCGCGACACTGTGCGACCGGGTGACCAACTGGAAAGACCACAAAATGGTGCGCCGCTGGGTCGGTGTCGGGATGCTCGAAGCGCAACGGTCGTTCCGCAGGATCAAGGGCTGCAAGGAGATGCCCGCCCTGGTCAAGGCGGTCCGCGCCGAGGTCGCCCGCCGCCGTGCCCCCCAGGCCACCCCGAAAGCCGCGTCAACCCCGAAGGCGCAACGTGCCGTCGCGTAACGTTTCGGTAACGCCAATCTGTGGGGCCTGCGGCAAGCCACTCCCCGCCGGCCGGGCCCGCAGCTGGTGTTCCGACGCCTGCCGCCAAACCGCATGGAGACGACGACATCAGCCGTCGACCGCACCACCTCCTCTGCCACCAACTCGACCCCGCAAACCGAGGACGGTCTATCAGTGCCCGGAGTGCGACTACCGGCAGCTCGGAGCCCAATTCTGTGACGACTGCCACACCTTCATGCGCCGTATTGGTCCAGGCGGAATCTGTCCCTGCTGCTCCGAAGCGGTCACTTTCGACGACCTCCTCGATGCCTGAATTTCACCGCGAGAACTCATCCGACAACATAACCGTCACACCCAAGGCATATCATTCGTAGCGCCTGAACAAAGCGGGACCGTCACCGAAAATCCACAAACAGCGGGACACCCTCCGGTCGCATGCGGCCAAACCCACGTCGGTGGTCTGTGCCAGATCAGCGCCGTCGGCTGGGCCGACGGCCGCGACGGCCCCTGGATCGACGGGATCGACCCGGCCGCCCTCGCTTCGCTCACCCATCTCTGCTGGATGTGCGCCGTGGTGTTCATCTACATGTTCTCCGGCATGCGCGACTCGGAGGTCCAGTCGCTGCGCAAGGGCTGCGTCGAGGAGTTCTGGGGCCATGTCACCCTCACGGGTAAAGAGTTCAAGACCTTCCGGGGGGGCCAGGCCCGATGGGTGGTCATCGAACCGGTCGCCCAGGCGGCACGCCTGGCCGAGACACTCAGCTGGCACGACGAACGCATCGTCGTGTCCGCCCGGCCGGGCACCGACCCGGTCATCGACGCGGGCATAGAGATTGACATCCTGATCGCCACCATGAACCTCGCCGCCGACCTCGGCCTGCTCGAGCG
>JALYXV010000339.1 GCA_030947025.1 Actinomycetota bacterium
AAAGGCCACTACACCGCCCTGGACATCCTGGACTGCCTGTGCCGCTTCCACCACGCCAAAAAAACCAGAGAAAACTGGGCCCTGGTCCACGGCACCGGCAAACGAGCCTTCGTCCCCCCCGACGACCCCCGCCACCCCGCCGGAAGCTAAGCGATGAACACCGGGCGTGAGGTCGATCGGTGGGCATCTGCGTCGCTACAAACCTCCCTGGAGCACGGACGCCGACCAGGGGCCCCACCCAGCTGCGTTGTGCGCTCGCACGGTGACGATCCAGTCCAGGGTGTCATCGACCGTCAGGTAGGCGCTGGTCGTCGACACGAACTGGGTCACGACCACGGGGGTGTCGCCGTCATGATTGGTCGCAGTCACCTCATACTGGTCGATCGGGCTGTCACCGGTACTCCCCGGAGCCCAGCTGGCCGCGAGCTGCGGCGGGGTCCACCAGTGATACAGGATCGTGGGGGCACCGGGTGGTACGGTGCTCGCCGCGGTCGTGTACAGAACGGGCGCACTGGCCGGGCTGGCACCGCCGGCGTCGAAGCTCACCACCGTCACCGAGTAGGTGGTCAAAGGTTGGACGTTGGTCACGGCACCGCTAGTCGCCGTGCCGTTGGCGCTGAGCACAGGATTGGTCCCGCTTACCGGCGTGGCGGTGATGAGCGACGAGGTGAGGAAGGGCGAGGTAGCGGGGTCAGCTTGCCAGGCCACCGCCAGCGTGTCCCCGGACTGGTTGACGGTCACGTTGGTCGGCGCGGCCGGCTTGGGCGGAATGATGACGCTGACCGATGCTGCAGCGGTGTGCGACACCATATTGAGCTGGGCGCCGTTGGCGGTAGGCGCGACCGAGAAGGTCTCGCTCAACGTTCCACTCGAGTTGCTTACCAGCCGGAGCCGAATCTGCTCGCTTGCGCCCGCCGCCAACCCGCCCGCAGTGCACAGCCACGCGACCCGCGTGTAGCCGCCACCCCGGCCGCTGTGGCCTTTCAACACCGGCGCGCAACCGACGCCGGGGGTGAGCGCGAACACAGTCGGGCTGGGCGGCGTGTAAGTGATGGCCACACCGCTGGTGGTCGCCGTCCCATGGTTGGCGATTGTGAGGGTCTCGATGAACGCGACGCCCACGCCTACCGTCGACGGACCGGCGCGAGCCACCGTGAGGTCCGGCAGGCCGGTTGTCGCCCCGGCCAGTGCCACCGGGGCGAGACAGTAGAGCCCCAACATGGCGACCCCCACGACGGCGACGCTCAACGGGACCGGGTTCATCCAGCGGCGCATTCCGACTCCTTCGGTAACGTCATCCTTCCATCTTGGACCGATCGGTCGCAGACGTCGGTAGCGCCTGGTGACTATTTCTCCCTAGTCAGCCCCCCACGGGCCCCGGTTACTGGTGGCGCTCATGTCCAGGACAGCCTCTGGACGACCGCCATTATGGTCACACGCCGCCGGTACCATCGGAAGATGCCTTCGTTCCAGGTTGTCTCTGACTTCGAGCCGGCCGGCGACCAGCCCGCCGCCATCAAGGCTCTGGCCGCGGGCATCGAGCGAGGCGATCGGTTCCAGACGCTCCTCGGGATCACCGGGAGCGGCAAGTCGGCCACCATGGCGTGGACCATCGAGGCGGTGCAGCACCCGACGCTGATCATCGCCCCCAACAAGTCGCTGGCGGCCCAGCTGGCCAACGAGATGCGGGAGTTCTTCCCCAACAACCGCGTCGAGTACTTCGTCTCGTACTACGACTATTACCAGCCGGAGGCCTACCTTCCGTCCAGCGACACCTACATAGAGAAGGACAGCTCGATCAACGACGAGATCGACCGCCTGCGCCACTCCGCCACGTCGGCCCTCCTGACCCGCCGGGACGTCATCGTGGTGGCGTCGGTCTCCTGCATCTACGGCCTGGGGTCACCAGAGGAGTACGCCAGCCGGATCCTGCACGTCCACCGGGGGACCGAGCAGGACCAGCGGGCCATCCTCCGCCGGCTGGTGGACATGCAGTACGAGCGCAACGACATGAACCTGGTCCGGGGAAAGTTCCGAGTGCGGGGCGACACCATCGAGGTCCATCCGGCGTACGAGGAGCATATCGTCCGCATCGAATTGTTCGGCGATGAGATCGAGCGCATCGTCGCCGTGGATCCGCTCACCGGGGAGCAGACAGCTGAGCTGGAGGAGCTGGTCATTTTCCCCGCCACCCACTACGTGGCAGGCGACGAGCGCATGAAGGGCGCCATCACCCGGATCGAGGCGGAGCTCCAGGAGCGCCTGGCGTGGTTCGAGTCCCGGGGCAAGCTGCTCGAGGCTCAGCGGCTGCGCATGCGCACCTCCTACGACCTGGAGATGTTGGCCGAAGTCGGGTCGTGCTCCGGGATCGAAAACTACAGCTTGCACATCGACGGCCGCGCCCCCGGGTCACCGCCCCACACCCTGCTCGACTTCTTCCCGCCCGACTGGTTGCTGGTGGTGGACGAGTCCCATGTCAGCGTGCCCCAGCTGCACGGGCAGTACGAGGGCGACCATTCCCGCAAGGAAACGCTGATCGAGCACGGATTCCGCTTGCCCTCGGCTGCGGACAACCGGCCCCTGCGCTTCGACGAGTTCTACCAGCGGGTCAACCAGTGTGTCTTCCTGTCGGCGACGCCTTCGGCCTACGAGATCGAGCAGTCGACCCAAGTGGTCGAACAGATCGTCCGGCCGACCGGGTTGGTCGATCCCGAGGTGGTCGTCAAGCCTACCCGGGGCCAGATCGACGACCTGATCGAGGAGATCGGCCAGCGGGTCGAGGCGGGCGCCCGGGTGCTGGTCACCACCTTGACCAAGAAGATGGCCGAGGACCTCACCGACTACCTGCTGGAGATGGGGCTGCGGGTCCGCTACCTGCACTCCAACGTGGACACCATCCAGCGGATCGAGATCATCCGGGACCTGCGGTTGGGCGAGTTCGACGTCTTGGTGGGCATCAACTTGCTGCGAGAGGGGCTGGACCTGCCCGAGGTGTCATTGGTCGCCATCCTCGACGCTGACAAGGAGGGGTTCCTGCGCAGCGGGACATCCCTCATCCAGACCATGGGCCGGGCGGCCCGCAACGTCGACGGCCAAGTCATCATGTACGCCGACTCGGTGACCGACTCGATGCAGCGGGCCATATCCGAAACCCAGCGGCGCCGGGCCGTGCAGCAGGCCTACAACATCGAGCACGGGATCGACCCCCAGACCATCCGCAAGGCGGTGACCGACATCCTCTCGATGCTGCGGCCCGACGACGGGACAGCCCCGGTCCCCGGACGGGACCGCCGCAGCCGCCGCCGGGACCACATGGCCAGCGACTACGCCGAGCTGCCCCGGGACGAGCTGGCCCGGCTGATCCGGACCCTCGAGGAGGAGATGCACCAGGCCGCGGTCGAGCTGCGGTTCGAATACGCCGCCCGGTTGCGCGACGAGATCTCAGACCTGAAAGCCGAGCTGTCCGAGGCGGGGACGGGCAAGGCCGGGTCCGGGACTGGCAAGGCCGGGTCCGGGACGGGCAAGGCCGGGTCCGCGGCGCCAGGGGACCGGTCGGGGCAGGAACGGTCCGCGCGCCGAACACCCGTTCGGTCCTAGACTGGGTCGGACAATGTCGGACAAGCTGATCGTTCGCGGCGCCCGCGAACACAACCTGCGCAACATCTCCATCGAGCTTCCCCGCGAGCGGCTCATCGTCTTCACCGGGTTGTCGGGCTCGGGCAAGTCGTCGCTGGCGTTCGACACCATCTACGCCGAGGGCCAGCGTCGCTACGTTGAGTCCCTCTCGGCCTACGCCCGGCAGTTCCTGGGCCAGATGGACAAGCCCGATGTGGACTTCATCGAGGGCCTGTCCCCGGCCATCTCCATCGACCAGAAATCGGCGTCGCGCAACCCCCGCTCGACGGTGGGGACGATCACCGAGATCTACGACTACCTCCGGCTCCTCTATGCCCGGGTCGGCGTGCCCCACTGCCCTCGCGACGGCAGCGTGGTCCAGCGCCAGACCCCCCAACAGATCGTGGACCGGGTGCTGGAGCTGCCCGACGGGACCCGCTTTCAGGTGCTGGCTCCGGTGGTCCGGGGCCGCAAGGGGGAGTACGAGGCGCTGCTGGCCGAGCTGGCCGGCCAGGGCTACGCCCGGGTGCGCATCGACGGCGAGCTGCACGAGCTGGCCAATGTGTCCGACATCCCGAAGCTGGCCCGCTACGAGCAGCACACCATCGAGGTGATCGTGGATCGCCTGGTGAAGCGGGAAGGCATCGAGCGCCGCCTCACCGACTCGCTGGAGACGGCCCTCAAGCTGGCGGAAGGGGTAGCCGAGGTCCAACTGGTCCCGCGTGAGGGTGAGGCCGAGCCCGAGGTCCTGACCTTCAGCCAGCACCTGGCCTGCCCCACCTGCGGTCTGTCGTTCGACGAGCCCGCGCCCCGGAACTTCTCGTTCAACTCGCCCTACGGGGCGTGCTCCAACTGCGCCGGACTGGGCACCAAGTTCGAGGTCGATCCCGAACTGGTCGTACCTGACCCCGACCTCTCCGTCGAGGCGGGGGCCATTCAGCCCTGGAGCGGGGCCCGCAGCGAATACTTCGGCCGGGTGCTCGAAGCGGTGGCTCAGACCTACGGCTTCTCGTCCAAAGCTCCGTGGCACAAGCTGCGCAAGGCCGACCAGAAGGTGCTGCTGTACGGCTCGGGCTCCAAGCAGGTGCACGTCCAGTATCGCAACCGCTACGGACGGACCCGCTCGTACCAGACCCACTACGAGGGCGTCGTGCCTTACCTGCAGCGGCGCCATTCCGAGGCCGAGTCGGACCATATGCGCGAGACCATCGAGGGCTACATGCGTGAGGTCCCGTGCCCGGTATGCCTGGGCGCCCGGCTGAAGCCCGAGTCCTTGGCGGTGACGGTCGACGATCGCAACATCTTCCAGCTGTGCGACATGTCCATCCGCGACGCCACCGCCGCCATGGCCGCGCTCGAACTGACCGAACGGGATCATCTGATCGCCGACCGGGTGCTGCGGGAGATTCGCGCCCGCATGCAGTTCCTGCTGGACGTGGGGCTCGACTACCTCTCCCTCAACCGCTCCGCCGCCACCTTGGCCGGGGGCGAGGCCCAGCGGATCCGGCTGGCCTCGCAGATCGGCAGCGGGCTGGTCGGGGTGCTGTACGTGCTGGACGAGCCGTCGATCGGGTTGCACCAACGGGACAACCGCAGGCTGATCGACACCCTGCTGCGGCTGCGTGACCTGGGCAACACCGTGATCGTGGTCGAGCACGACGAGGAAACCATCCGGGTGGCCGACTACGTGGTCGACATCGGGCCCGGGGCGGGGGAGCACGGCGGCCAGGTGGTGGTGGCCGGCTCGGTGAAGGCCCTCCTCAAATCGAAGGAGTCGCTCACCGGTCAGTACCTCACGGGCCGGCGGAAGGTCCCGGTCCCGGCCATCCGCCGGGAGCCCAACCATGGCTGGCTGGTGGTGCGGGGGGCGCGCGAACACAACCTGAAGGGGATTGACGTCGAGCTCCCGCTGGGTTGCATGGTGGCGGTCACGGGCGTATCGGGCTCGGGCAAGTCGACGCTGATCAACGACATCCTGCTGCGGTCGCTCATGCAGAAGATCTACAAGTCCAAGGTCGTCCCGGGCCGTCACAAAAAGATCGAGGGCGTCGATCTGGTGGACAAGGTCATCAGCATCGACCAGTCGCCCATCGGACGCACGCCTCGTTCCAACCCCGCCACCTACACCGGGGTATTCGACCACATCCGCCGGCTGTTCTCCCAGACGACCGAGGCCAAGGTCCGGGGGTATCAGCCCGGGCGGTTCTCGTTCAACGTCAGCGGCGGCCGGTGCGAGGCGTGCTCGGGCGACGGCACCATCAAGATCGAGATGCATTTCCTTCCCGACGTGTATGTGCCGTGCGAGGTATGCAAGGGGGCCCGGTACAACCGCGACACCCTCGACATCGAGTTCAAGGGTCGCAACATCGCCGAGGTCCTGGACATGCCGTGCGAGGAAGCGCTGGAGTTCTTCGGCAACCAGCCGGTCATCGCCCGGCACATGCAGACCCTGGTGGATGTGGGATTGGGGTACGTCCGGCTGGGCCAGCCCGCCCCCACCCTGTCGGGCGGCGAGGCCCAGCGCATCAAGCTGGCCAGTGAGCTTTCGAAACGCTCGACCGGGAGGACGGTCTACATCCTGGACGAGCCCACCACGGGCCTGCACTTCGAGGACATCCGCAAGCTCCTGAACGTGCTTTCCCGGCTGGTCGACCAGGGCAACACGGTGCTGGTCATCGAGCACAACCTCGACGTGATCAAGTCAGCCGACTGGATCGTCGACCTTGGGCCCGAGGGGGGTGACGGCGGCGGGGCAGTAGTGGTCGAAGGACCACCCGAACGTGTGGCCAAGACGCCCGAGAGTTACACGGGCCAGTTCCTGGCGCCCCTGCTCGGATTGTAGGACCCAGGCGATCCCGCGCCTGCGGGGTCTGATGGACACGGAGTGGCCACAAACACGCCGAGAAAGACCGACCGGGGACTCAACGGGCACGGTGCGAACGTGAAGTACTCGAGTGGTTGGCAGGCGGCGCTTCGACCAAGGGCATGGCCGACCCCATGAACCTTTCCCCGAACACAATACGAAATCTCGTTCAACAACTGCTGGGCCAAGGAATAACCGCCCGCTCGTGACAACCCGTAGCGCCTAATCGGTCAGATCACTTAAACGCGCGCCCAGTGCATATGCACTGGTGCAAAAAGACGCGTGCGGCACTGTTCCTCGAGACGTCTGCTGTCGATGATGTCGATAGCAAACCTGCTAAACCTAAAAATCCGGATGAGGTCAACATATGCGTCGAAGAATGCTCCCGCTGTGGGGTGCGGCTCTCTTGGAGTGAGTCGAGTCAGGCTGCTTTTGGAATAATGTTGGTGGCGTATCTTGACTCGTGGACGCGTTGTCGTTCTTTTGCCAGGTGATAGCGCCAGTACTCGGGCCAGTCGCCGTTGGTGCGTAGAGCCCGGAGTTTCAGGATGGCTTCGGCGCCTTGGACGCTCCAGCGTGCGCCGGTGATGTCCATCCTGTCAGCTACAAGATATCGACAGGTTCCCTCGATTACCCCGGTTGCGATGGGCCAGCCGGAGCTGAGGGCTTCGGGGTAGTTGAGGTAGGCGGCTTTGTTGGTCAGGTACTTGGCGCATTCGTCGGCACCTTTGCGTTCGGCGGGGGCGAGCTTGGCTCTGGTCGCCTTGGAGCGGATGGACGCCGCCACTTGCCGGGCTTTCCCGTCGAGGATGCCTGAGGCGGTGTCGTGGGCCCATTTGTCGGCGGCGGGGTCGCCGTCGCCGAAGAGGCTGCGGGCTGCGCCCCACACATATTCCAGGACGTGCAGGAAATCTATGAGGATGGGCACGGTGACGCCTCGGGCGGCGGCCTCGGCGTTGATCCGCTCGATCTGATGGGCGTTGCCATCGACGAGGGCAACCCATTGGCGCTGGTGGCGGGGGTCGCGGCGTTCGGCCTCGTCGAAGACGGTGGCGATGACCACGGCGGCGTCTTCGACGACGCTGGCTGTGACCCATTTGTTGGCCGCCTTTGGTGCCGCGGTGGTGTCATCGCAGACCGGGGACCAAATGTCGGCAGGCGCGCGCCGTGCGGGTGTGATCTCGTAGACGGCGCCCACCTCGGCCATGCGTTTGCGGTTCCGTTTCTCGTGTTTGCCGAGGCGGGCGCCTGGCTGGTCGGTCGTCTTGGCCGCGGCCTTGGCGGTCTCGGGGCGCAGTTCGCCCGATCTCATGACGATGCCTTTCCCGTCGCAGGTCAGCACCACCACATCGCCGGGCTCGGCCGTTCCGGGGTCGGCGGTGGTGTAGAACTCCTCGAAGTCCGCCGCCGCGGCCGCGGCGAGGGCTTCCACCTGGCGTTTGCCTACCGACTGCCCGCAGCCACGTTCGATCGCCTCGGCGGCGGCATCGAACGAGCCCCGGGACGACTCGACGGCCGCGACCAGGCGCAACCCGTGACTGTGGCGCTCTTGGGGCAGGTTCAGCACGGCGTCGGCAGGGTGCAGGTTCGCCTCACCTCGTTGGCGGTAGGCGAGGCGCTCGACGCGCACCGCCCCGAATATCGTCGCCAACCCCCGGCCGTGGCCCACCTCGACGCTGCCGCGGGCCACCCCCTCGGCGTCGACGACCTCGAGGCGCTCCTCGCGTGCGGCGCGTGCGTCGAGGTGGTCCTGGAACATCTGGCGCATCAGGTCCCGGCTCCGCCGGTTGATCTCGGCCTCGATCTCGCCGTGAGCCATGGCGACCGCACCGTCGCCGTTGAGCCAACCGACGATGCCCTCGAAAGAGGTGCGCGACTCGCCGAAGCCGTCGCTGTCCCCACCCGTCGCGGCGCTCACCGGGGCCTGCCCGCCCGCCGGGCCCGCAGGGCCGCGATCCCGGCGGCGGCCTCGGCGTCGAGGTCGGCCTGTGCGGCGTCGTAGCGGGCCAGGGCGGCGGTCACCTCGGCCACCTCGGCGTCGCTCAGCGTCATGGTCTTGGTGCGGCCCGCCTCGGTGTAGGTCAACGCCGGGCTCTCATGGGCCTCGCCGGTAGCGCAGCGGCAGTTCGCCTTACCGCAGCGGCGCCGGAAGGTGGTCAGCGTGCCATGGAGCACCAGCGGGTCAGTTCTGCGGGCGATACCGGGCATCCTAGCTCCGATCTGTAGCCGTTGATCACTACAGACCAGGAGAGCGCACGCGTCTGAGAAAGTGGTGGATCCCTTACCCGATAAGACTTATACGGCCGCCGACAGGATGCGAGCCACCATCACTTCAAGAGAGCCGCACCCCCCGCTGTGCATCGCTGTTATGTCAATGACATTTTCCTTTGGAATGGTCGGCTCGGCCGTCCACGCCCTTGCCGCACCACCAGCCGTGGCTCAGTTCATCAGCCCGGTCATCGGATCGGCCACTTTGGGGCTGACCCAGCCCTTTCAATGGACGACGTCGCCAGTCGCGGCCGCGTACTACCTGAGCGTGGGTAGCAGCGCCGGGAACGGCGATGTGTTCGTGACCCTCGTGCCCGCATCCCAGAGCAGTTTGGTGATCCCGCCCCTCCCGCTCGGGAAGACGCTGTGGGCCCGGATCTGGACCGAGGTGGCGGGCGCGGGCTGGTATGCCGGGACGGACGTCAGCTTCACGGTCCAGGCCGTCGGTTTCATGCATCCCGTCGTCGGATCGCGCAATATCGCCATGACGCACTCGTTTCAATGGTCAACGGCGCCCGCCGCCAGCACGTACTACCTGAGCGTGGGTAGCAGCGCCGGGAACGGCGATGTGTTCACCACCTTCGTGCCCGCATCCCAGAGCAGTTGGGTGATCCCGCCCCTCCCGCACGGTGAAGTCCTGTGGGCTCGGATCTGGACTGAGATCCCCGACTACGGGTGGTACCACGGCCAGGACGTCAGCTTCACCATCGCCTGAGGGCAAAGTCGCCTGTCCCAAGAGCCCTGGCGGAGCCCACGGCTCTTGGGGTGGGTGGCCTCCAGCTTTTAGGTGATGTCCAGCATTCGCTGCAGCGCGATTTTGGCCCAGGTCGCCGTGTCCGGGTCGACTGTTATGCGGTTGACCACCTGACCGGCCACCAGTTGCTCGAGCACCCAGCACAGGTGGGCGGCATCGATTCGGAACATGGTCGAGCACGGGCAGATGAGCGGATCGAGCGACATGACCCGGAGGTCGGGGTGCTCGCCCGCCAACCGCTGCACCAGGTGGATCTCGGTCCCTACGCCCAGAACGCTCCCGGGCGGGGCGGCATCGGCGGCGGCGATGATGAAGTCGGTCGAGCCCACCTGATCGGCCAACGCCACCACCTCGTGGGAACACTCGGGGTGCACGATCACCTGGCCCCCGGGATACTCGGCCCGAAAGGCGGCAATGTGTTCCGGGCGGAATCGTTGATGCACGGAACAATGGCCCTTCCACAACAGGAAGGTCGCCTCCTTCACCTGCCGCTCCTCTAGCCCGCCCAGATCCTGGCGGGGGTTCCAGACCACCATGTCGTGCTCGCCATATCCCAACTGGTGGCCGGTATTGCGCCCGAGGTGCTGATCAGGGAAGAACAGAACCTTCTCTCCGCGACTTTCATGGGCACCCTCATCGGGACCGAGCGCCCAGGTGAGGATGGCCCGGGCGTTGGAGGATGTGCATACCGCCCCCCCGTGGCGGCCTACGAACGCCTTCAGGGCGGCCGAGGAGTTCATGTAGGTGATGGGGATGACCCGCTCGACATCGGTCACCTCGGCGATGGCGTCCCATGCCTCCTCGACCGAGTCGACATCGGCCATGTCGGCCATGGAGCAGCCGGCATTGAGATCGGGGAGGATCACCTGCTGGTGGTCGCCGGTCAGGATGTCGGCCGACTCGGCCATGAAGTGGACCCCGCAGAACACGACGTAGTTGGCCTCGCGGCTGACGGCCGCGATCCGGGACAAGCCAAAGCTGTCGCCCCGGACATCGGCCCACCGCATGACCTCGTCGCGCTGGTAGTGGTGGCCGAGGATGAGCAACCGTGAGCCCAGTTGGTCCTTGGCGGTCCCGATGCGGGACGCCAACTCATCTGGGGGAGCCGAGGTATAGCCGTCCGGGAGGGCGGGCTGGAGCCGAATCATAGGTGTGTTACCTCCGTTGAGGAACACCTCGATCTGGCCGGCGGGGACAGCCCGGTCGCCCGTCCGCGGGGATGTCGGCCTCGAGGTTATGTCGCCGGATACCGGGCCGGCGGGAGGAAGTGTACGCCGTCTGACGAGTCAGCGCCCGGTCAGGCATCATCCCGGCAAGGCCTGTGGGTGCGGCACACTCGATGACGATGATTGTGCGTCCCCCGGCCGGCACCATTCCCGACGCTCCCGGGTCCTACCAGTTCAAGGATGCCGACGGGCGGGTCATCTACGTCGGCAAGGCCAAGTCCCTGCGCTCGCGGGTCGGCAACTACTTCCAGAACCCCGTCAACCTGCCCCCCCGCACCGCCCAGATGGTCGCGTCGGCCCACTCGGTGGAGTGGATCCAGGTTCGCAACGACGTCGAAGCGGTGATGCTGGAGTACAGCCTCATCAAGCAGCACCGGCCCCGGTTCAACGTGCGGCTGCGGGACGACAAGAGCTACCCGTTCCTGGCCGTGACCGAGAGCGACGAGTGGCCCCGGGCCATGGTGAAGCGGGGGACCAAGGATCGGGGGACCCGCTACTTCGGCCCCTACGCCCATGCCTATGCCATCCGGGAGACCCTGGACTCGCTCCTCCGGACCTTCCCGGTGCGGACCTGCAGCGACAACAAGTTCCGGGTCCACGAGAAGCAGGGACGCCCCTGCCTGCTGTACCACATCGAGAAGTGCAGTGGCCCGTGCATCGCCGCCATCGAGGCGGTCGAGTACGAGGCGCTGGTCGCCGACCTGATCGAGTTCCTGGACGGCGACACCGACGCGGTGGTCCGCCGGCTGGAGGAAGAGATGCGTTCGGCAGCGGACATCCTCGAGTACGAGCGGGCCGCCCGGCTCCGGGACCGGCTGGCGTCGGTCCGCAAGGTCATCGAGAAGCAGCAGATGGTGACCGAACGGGTCGAGGATCTCGACGTGTTCGGCCTGACCGAGGACGAGTTGGAGGCCGCGGTCCAGGTGTTCTACGTGCGGCGGGGACGGGTGGTGGGCCGCAAGGGTTTCGTGGTCGACAAGGTCGAGGACCTGTCGCGCCCGCAGCTGATCGCCGACATCCTCGAGCAGCACTACCACGAAGCGCCCATGGGGGTCCCGCCCTTGATCGTGGTGCCCGACGAGCCCGAGGAATCCGACGTCATGGAAGCGTTCCTGGCTGTCATGCGCTCGGCCGGGGCTGACCGGGGCCGGAACGAGGCGGTGGACGCCGACGTGGAATGGTGGGCCGTCACGGGCGAGTACCGGGTCGAGCGCAGCGTGAACCCCGCGGCCCACCCGGGCGCCCGGGTGGAGATCCGCGTTCCCAAACGAGGCGACAAGCGGGCGCTGTTGGAGATGGTGACTCGCAACGCGGGGGAGGAGTTCGGCCGCCACCGGCTCCGCCGGGCCAGCGACCACAACGCCCGGGCCCGAGCCCTCACCGCCCTGCAGGACGCGCTGGGGCTACCCGAGGCCCCGCTTCGGATCGAGTGCTACGACATGAGCCACATCCAGGGCAGCGATTACGTCGGCTCCATGGTGGTCGTCGAGGACGGCCTGCCCCGGCCGAGCGAGTACCGCCGGTTCAAGGTCAAGGGCGTGGGGGGCAACGACGACTACGCCGCCATGGAGGAAGTGCTGACCAGGCGGCTCACGGCGTACCTGGTCGAGCGGGAGAAGCCGGTGGAGGAGCGCCGGCGGAGGTTCGCCTACCCACCCCAGCTACTGCTGGTCGATGGGGGAAAAGGCCAGCTCGGTGTGGCCATACGCGTCGTGGAGGCACTTGGCCTGGAGGAGGAGATCCCCGTGGCGTCGCTGGCCAAGCAGTTCGAAGAAGTGTTCGTCCCCGGTCAGGCCGACCCGATCAGGATCAATCGGTCGTCCGAGGCGCTGTATCTGTTGCAGCGCATCCGCGACGAGGCTCACCGCTTCGCCATCACGTATCACCGGAAGCTTCGGGGCAAGCGTATGACCGCCTCGGTCCTGGACGACATCCCCGGGCTGGGACCGTCCCGGCGCAAACGCCTGCTCAACGAGCTGGGCGGGACCCGCGGTGTGAAGGCGGCGACACGGGAATCGCTGCTGGAACTCCCGTGGCTACCCGCCAAGGTGGCCAACGCCGTCTTCGGCCGGCTCCACGACCCAACCGGACCCGCACCCTTACGCGCCGCCGCACCGCCCCCGGCGGCCGCCCCGGAGACCGTCGACCGGGCCGCGACCGACCAGGCAGCGACCGACCCAGCGACCGTCGACCAGCCAGCGACGCCAGCGACCGACCCGTCGACCGTCGACCAGCCAGCGACCGACCCGGCGACCGTCGACCGGACAGCGACGCCAACGTCCGACCCATCGACCGTCGACCGGACAGCGACGCCAGCGACCGACCCATCGACCGTCGACCGGGCAGCTACGCCAACGACCGAGCGGGCCGCGTCGGACACGGACCCTGCCGCGGTCCGGGCGACGACCGACGCGGCGCCATCGGCGGCGACCGCCCGGGCGGCGGCCTCGTCGGGCGCCCGTGGCTGACCCGGACCAACAGCCCGGTCCCCGGTGGGACGGGTGGGACAGCGAGTTCGTCACGTCGTGGTGGGTAGAGGGGTTCACGGAGGGGGCGGACGCCGAGTACAGCGAGCAGATCCTGCCCATGGCGGCCGAGCACCTGGCCGGGGCCAAGTCGGTGCTCGACGTCGGTTGCGGCGAAGGGCAGCTGGCCCGATTGGCCGCGGCGGTTCCCGGCATGGGGCGGGTGGTCGGTGTCGACCCGACGTCGACCCAGCTCCGGGTCGCGGCCGCCCGGGGGGCGAAGGTGGCATACGGACGGGCAGCCGCCGACGCTCTCCCTTTTCCCCCCTCGGTGTTTGACACTGTCGTCGCCTGCTTGGTGTTCGAGCACATCGACCAGGTCGACGCCGCCATCGGCGAGGTGGGCCGGGTGCTGGCGCCGGGCGGCCGCTTCCTGTTCTTCCTGAATCACCCGCTGCTGCAAACGCCCGGGAGCGGCTGGATCGACGACCGCATCCTGGACGAGCAGTACTGGCGGATCGGGCCCTACCTGACCGAGGACACCACGTTGGAACAGGTCGACACCGGGGTGTGGATCCCCTTCGTCCACCGGCCGTTGTCGCGCTATGTCAACGCCCTGGTCAGGGCCGGTCTGCTCATCACCCGCATGGACGAGCCGACGCCCCCACCGGGCTTCCTCGCCCGGGCGAGTGAGTACGCGGAGGCCGCCACGATCCCCCGGCTGTTGTTCATCCGAGCGCAGAAAGTCGGCGGTAGGTCGCCGTGATCTCCCAGGCCACTCGGCGCGGCTCTTGGAGCACCTGGCGCCAGGTGTAGACCAGCACGGTCCAACCGGCCTGCTGGAGATGGTTGCGGCGGGTGACGTCACGCTCCATGTGCTCCGGGCTGAAGTGCCAGGCGTAGCCGTCCACTTCGACAGCGAGGAGAATGTCGCCCCAGGCGATGTCGAGGCGATAGGAGCCGTCGGCCTGGACGTGGACCTCGATCGCCGGGTCGGGAAGGTCGAGGGCGGCGACGAGGCGGCGCGTGTGTGCTTCAAGCACGCTCGGCGGCGGTGTGTCCAGGAAGCCGCGGTCGACGAGGTTGCGCCGGAGGGCGGCCACGCCGGGACGGCCCCGGCGGGCGAGGCGTTCGATTTCTGCTTGGAGTCCCGCGATGGTGACGAGCTGCCGGGCCACGGCGCTGTCGACCGCCTCGGTGAGCTGCTGGGGTAGGACGCAGGCCGCCATGTCGACCAGGGTCCGAAGCGGGTTGGTGACGAGAATGGCTTTGCGCTGGACCGCCAGGTCCGGATCCAGGTCCTGGGAGCGGTGGATGGTGAGCCCCGTGTGGCCTCGCGGGTCGCGGGTGCCGATGCGCACGGTCACGTCCGGTTTCGCCGGTGGTTGGCGTTGGCCCACGAGGCGCCATACCCATGCAGCCGAGAGGTGCGAGATCACGCCGAAGCCGGCGGTGGCGACGCAGGCGGCACGGAGGTCCTGGTAGGGGCCGGGTGGGGTGGCGGTGTCCCGGTAGACGCCTCGGTGCATGCGTTCCCACTCGCCTCGATCGGCCTTGTAGAGAATCAGCCCGGGCGACGCGCCCACGTCGAGGGCCTCGTGGTAGCCGATGACGCTGTGATGGCTGCGAAGCCACTGTCGGAGCTCTCGTTCGATCTGGCGGCGAAGGGACACACCCCTTCTATGCCGCCAAGAGCTGTCCGTCTCGTGGTGAGCTGGCCCACCCTGGGAACCGTGGCAGGTTCGCCGTTCTCTGGGGAGTTATCCGAAATAGCGCCGATAAGTCGCCACCGAACGTTGAACATGCCACGGTAAGGGCCTCGGGCGACGGCCCGGGGCGTCTCGGTGTGCCGGCAGCCGCCCGCAAGCGGCGAGAATGGGGGGATGGCTGAATTCCTGATCATCACCGGGCTGTCGGGGGCCGGGCGGAGCCAGGCCGGAGCCACCTTTGAGGACCTGGGCTGGTTCGTGATCGACAACATGCCGACGCCGCTGATCACCAAGGTGGCGGAGCTGGTGGCGGCAGCCGAGTCCGAGGCCGACGCCGCGGCAGAGTCCGAGGCCGACGGCGCCCCAGACCGCGCGGCAGAGGGCGCGGCACAGGGCGCGGCAGAGGGCGCGGCCGGACTCGCGGCAGAGGGCGGGGCCGGACTCGGGGCAGAGGGCGGGGCCGGACTCAGTGCCGGTTCGATCGCCACCGAGCGTGTGGCACTGGTGGTGGGCCGCCGGGCCGGGCAGCTGAATGAGCTCACCGGGGCCGTGGCCGAGTTACGGGCCACCACGGGCGGCCGGGTCAAGGTCCTCTTCCTCGAGGCGTCCGACGAGGTCCTGGTCCGCCGCTACGAAGGCACCCGGCGCCGCCACCCCCTCGGCGCGGCCGAAGGGGTGGCCGAGAGCATCTTCCTCGAGCGCGAGCTCCTCCAACCCATCCGCGAAACGGCCGACGTCATCATCGACACCACCGACCTGAATGTCCATCAGCTCCGCCGGCGCCTCATCGAGACCTTCACCCCGACGGCCGAGACCATGCAGATCCAGGTCGTCTCCTTCGGCTTCAAGCACGGCGTGCCCCTCGACGTCGACACGGTCTTCGACTGCCGTTTCCTCCCGAACCCCCATTGGGTGGATGAGCTGCGCCCCCTCACCGGCCTCGACGAGCCGGTGCGCCGGTTCGTGCTGGACCAGCCGGGCACCAACGAGTTCATCAACCGGGTCGACCACCTGCTGGGCCTCGTCCTGCCCGCCTACGTCAAGGAGGGAAAGTCCTACCTCACCATCGCGGTGGGCTGCACCGGCGGCCGCCACCGCTCGGTCGTGCTGGCCGAGGAACTGGTGCAGCGCATCGGCCGCTACGGCTTCGCCCCCCTGGTACACCACCGCGACATCGACCGCTGACCCGTTACCTGCGGCCTCGGCCGGGGTAAGAAAACAGTGGGGAAATGACCTCGCTCATACCACATCGGCCCGCGCTCGGGGACGGACCCCGGCCGCCGGGACCAGCCGAGTTGGCGCCGCATCTCCCAATCGAGTGAGATACGAGTGAGAGAACAGTGTTCTTGACATCGGGGAGGGCCGGAATGGCGATTCGAGTTGGCGTCAACGGGTTCGGGCGGATCGGGCGGAACTTCTACCGCGCCGCCCTCAAGTCGGGCGAGGATGTGGAAATTGTGGGGGTCAATGACCTGATCCCCGCCGCGACCAACGCTCACCTGTTGCGGTATGACTCCACTCACGGGCGACTTGGGCTCGAGGTGAGTTGCGACGAGGACTCCATCACCGTTGACGGCAAGTCCTTCAAGGTCTTCTCGGAGCGCGACCCCAAGGCGCTGCCCTGGGGGGACCTCGGTGTCGACGTGGTGGTCGAGTCCACCGGCATCTTCACCGACGGCCAGAAGGCGGGCGCCCACATCGAGGGCGGCGCGCCCCGGGTCGTGATCTCGGCCCCGGCGACCAACGTCGACGCCACCTTCGTGGTCGGTGTCAACGACGGCGACTTCGACCCGGAAAAGCACAAGATCGTGTCCAACGCCTCCTGCACCACCAACTGCTTCGTGCCCATGATCAAGATCCTCGACGACGCCTTCGGCGTCGAGAAGGGGCTGATGACCACGGTGCACGCCTACACCAACGACCAGAACCTGCAGGACCTGGCCCACAAGGATCTCCGGCGGGCCCGGGCGGCGGCGGTCAACATCGTCCCCTCGGCCACGGGCGCGGCCCGGGCCACCAGCCTGGTGCTGCAATCCATGAAGGGCAAGCTGGACGGCACCGCCCTGCGGGTGCCGGTGCAAAACGGGTCGATCACCGACTTCACCGGGATCCTGGCCCGGGAGGTCACGGTCGAGGAGGTCAACGAGGCCTTCCGCGCCGCGGCCGAGAGCGGCCCGCTGGCCGGCCGGGTGGTGTACACCGAGGATCCCATCGTGTCCTCCGACATCGTGGGCGAGCCCGCGTCGTGCACCTTCGACTCCCTGTTGACCATGGCCATGGGGTCCTTGGTGAAGGTCTTCGGCTGGTACGACAACGAGTGGGGGTATTCCAACCGCCTGGTGGAGCTGGCCGCCATCGTCGGTCGGGCCAACCAAGCCTCCGCCTAGCAGTCCTGTGGAACTGCCTCAGCTGGAGGACCTGCCCTCGCCCAAGGGCAAGTCGGTCCTCGTCCGGGTTGACTTCAACGTCCCCATCACCGACGACCGGATCGATGACGACATGCGCATCCGGGCGGCCCTTCCCACCCTCGAATGGCTGGTGGAGCAGGGGGCCCGGGTCACCGCCTGCTGCCATCTGGGCCGGCCCAAGGGCAAGCCCGACCCGAAGTACTCGCTGGATCCCGTTCGAACGCGCTTGGCCGAGCTGGCGCCCGACGTCGAACTGATGGAGAACCTGCGATTCGATCCGGGCGAGGAGGCCAACGACCCGGAGTTCGTAGACCGGCTGATCGAAGGCCAGGACCTCTACGTCAACGACGCCTTCGGCGCCGCCCACCGGTCCCACGCCTCGGTGGTGGGGCCGCCCGCCCGGCTCCCCTGCGCGGCCGGGCGGATGCTGGCCCGCGAGGTCGAGGTGCTGGACGGGCTGCTGCACGGTGCCGACCACCCGTTCGTCGCGGTGCTGGGCGGCTCCAAGGTCAGCGACAAGCTCGGGGTCATGGAGGCGCTGCTGGACCGGGTCGACGCCCTCGTGGTCGGGGGCGGCATGTGTTTCACCTTCCTCGCCGCCCAGGGCCACTCGGTCGGCGGCTCCCTGTTGGAGAAGGACCACATCGAGACATGCGCCCGGCTCCTGGAGGGAGGCAAGCGCATCGTGATCCCGACCGACATAAGCGCCCTGTCACCGGACGGGGAGTTCGGACCGGGCAAGTCCCCCTCGGGCGAGGTCAAGGCCTTCGGCGTCGATCTCCCGGAGGGTTGGGTGGGGTTGGACATCGGTCCGGGCACCGCGGCGGCGTTCGCGGACGAGATCGCCGAGGCCCGGACGGTCCTGTGGAACGGGCCCATGGGCGTGTTCGAGGATTCCCGCTTCGAAGCCGGCACCCGGGCGGTGGCCGAGGCGGTGGCCGACTGCTCCGGGTTCACCGTGGTCGGAGGGGGCGACAGTGCCAGCGCCCTGGCCATATTCGGACTGGTCGACCGCATCGACCACCTCTCGACCGGCGGGGGGGCGTCGCTGGAGTTCATCGAGCAGGGCGACCTGCCCGGCCTGAAGGCGTTGCGGGAGGGCAAACATGGCTGAGGGGGCGTCCGGGGGGTCCCGGAAGCCGATCATCAGCGGGAACTGGAAGATGCATCACACGCACCTCGACGCCATCGCCATGGTGCAGAAGCTCTCGTACCTGTTGTCCGATGCCGACTACGAGGCCGTCGACGTTTCGGTCCACCCCGCATTCACGGCCCTGCGGTCCATCCAGACCGTGCTCGACGCCGACCGCATCCCCATTGCCCTGGGTGCCCAGAACTGTCACTGGGAGCCCAAAGGGGCCTACACCGGAGAGATCAGCCCGCTCATGCTGGCCAAGCTGGACGTGGCCCTGGTGATCGTCGGGCACTCCGAGCGACGGCAACTCTTCGGCGAGACCGACGAAGACGTCAACCGCAAGGCCAAGGCGGTGCTGGCGGCGGGGATGACGCCCATCGTCTGCTGTGGCGAGACCCTCGAGGAGCGCCAAGCCGGTTCCACCGAGTCCAAGTGCCTCGGGCAGGTCGAAGCGGGCCTCGACGGGATCGCGGCCGAGCAGGTGGCGGGCCTGGTGATCGCCTACGAACCCATCTGGGCCATCGGCACGGGCGAGGTGGCCACGCCCGACGATGCCCAGGCGGTGATCGGGGCCGTCCGCGGCCAGGTCGAGAAGCTCCACGGCGCCAGTGCCGGGGCCGCCATCCGGATCCAGTATGGAGGCTCGGTCAAGCCGGGCAACATCGCCGAGCTCATGGCCCAGCCCGACATCGACGGCGCCCTGGTAGGCGGGGCCAGCCTCGAGGCCGAGGAGTTCTCCCGGATCGTCAAGTACCGAGCCGGCTGACCCGGCGTAGACTCTTGCGGTGACTCTTTTACTGCTCGTGATCCACGTGATCGTGTCCGGCGCGCTGATCATGCTGATCCTCCTGCACAGCGGGCGCGGCGGCGGGCTGTCGGAGATGTTCGGCGGCGGGCTGGGATCGGCGGCGGCCGGTTCGTCGGTGGTCGAGCGCAACCTCGACCGCATCACCGTGCTGGCCGCGGTGGTCTTCTCGTTCACCACCGTCATCCTCGCCATCCGGCTCCAGTAAGTCTCTTGCTATATTGTGTCCTTTCTAGCTAGAGAGACGCAAACAGTGTGTAGTGCAGGAATTTCCACGTTGACGAAGCTTTGCCCTACCATGTCGGCCAAGCGGTTACCGTGGAGATAGTTGTCGGCCTAGGGGGGTCGCACCCCAGGAGGTGCATCGTGACGCACAGGCGGATTCGAGCTTCGGTCCTCGTCATTGTCTCGGTGGCGATGATCGCCGCCGCGTGCAGCAAGTCAGGCACGAGCAACACAGGGACGGGCACGACCACCCCCACTGCTCCCGCGGGGGTCAAGGGGGGGACGCTCCACCTGGTCGGCCAGGGTGACGTCGACTCCATGGACACGGTCAACGGTTACTACGACGTGACCTATACCCTCGACCGGGCCTTCACCCGGCAGCTCTACACCTATCCGATCTCGCCCACGTTCGCGGGCCAGGCCGATCCGGTGCCCGACTTGGCGACGGCCCCGCCCACGATCAGCAACGGCGGCACGGTGTACACGATTCACATTCGCCCGGGTGCGATGTGGAACACCACGCCGCCCCGCCAGGTGACCGCAGCCGACGAGGTCCTCGGGATAAAGCGCCTCTGCAACCCGTCGAACCCCACCGGCGCACCCGGCTACTTCACCGCCACCATCGTGGGGATGATGGCCTACTGCGACGGGTTCGGCAAGGTGACTACCGACGTGGCGGCAATCAAGACCTACATCAACGGCAACGATGTCAGCGGGGTCAAGGCCCTCGACGACATGACGGTGCAGTTCACCTTGACCCAGCCGGCGACGGACTTCATCAACATCCTCTCCCTGCCGTTCACCTCACCGGCCCCGATCGAGTACCTCAACTACCTGCCCGGAAGCCCTGACCAGGCATCACACACCATTTCCGACGGGCCCTACACCATCTCCAGCTACGTGGCGACCAAGTCCATCCACCTCGTCCGCAACCCGGCCTGGCAGGCGTCCACCGATTCCGTCCGCAAGGCGTACGTCGACGAGATCGACATCGTCCAGGGGGTAGCGAGCGCCTCCGCGGCAGTCCAGCAGATCCAGGCAGGGACCGCAGACATGGAATGGGACCAGAACGTGCCCACCTCGATGCTCGCCGGGATGGTCGCCAGCAAGGACCCCAATCTGATCATCGGCCCCGATGGCGAAAACTTTGTGAGCATCAACCCGTACATTTCGATCAACCTGCAGAGCCCCAACAATGGTGGAGCGCTCAGCAAGCTGCCCGTCCGCCAGGCCCTCGAGTACGCGTTCGACAAGGTGGCCGACTCCCAGGTGTATGGCGGCGCCGCCGTTTCGAAGCCGCTCAACCAGATCATCCCCAGTGGCAGCGTGGGCTACATAGCGGGCTACAACCCCTACCCGACGCCGGGCGACAAGGGTGATCCGGCCAAGGCCAAGCAGCTACTGCAGCAGGCCGGTTATGCGCCGGGACAGATCACGCTCAAGTTGGCCTACCGCACCAACACGGTCCATCCTGACATCGCCACGACCGACCAGGCCGCCCTTCAGGCGGCCGGCTTCAACGTGCAGTTGATCCCGGTCACGCCCGCCAACACCATCTACACCAAGTACTGGCAGAACCCCGACGCGGGCAAATCCGGCGCTTGGGACATCGGCGAGCCGGGCTGGATCCCGGACTGGTTTGGCAACAACGGCCGATCAGTGATCTCGCCGCTGTTCGACGGCCGCACGTACGGGAAGAACAGCACGGACTACGGCGATTACAACAGCCCGACGGTCAACGCCAGCATCGACAAGGCGCTGTCGGCCACATCGACGGCCGACGCCACCACCGCCTGGCAGGATGCCGCCCGGCAGGTCATGCAGGATGCCGTCGTCGTACCCATCGGCGCCCAGAAGACGACCATCTACCACGGAACGAAGGTAAAAAATTGTCTGTTCTGGGTATTCAGCCAGAACTGTGACATAACCAACCTCTACTTGGGTTCCTGACCAACCTGCGTTGCTGTGGGGCGGCGGCTTCTCCGTGACACCGGCGACGCCGCCGCCCTGCCGATTCTTGAGCCCAGCTTCTATCCTGGGCTGGATGACTGGCATCTAGCCCGGTCACAAGAGAGATCAATAGTGAAGCTGCTCGAGGTCGAGAACCTTTCGGTTTCGTTCTCCACACCTGACGGTGTGGTCCAAGCGGTGCGCGACGTCTCCTTCGAAGTCGAGCGCGGGAGCACCCTCGGCATCGTCGGGGAGTCGGGGTCGGGAAAGAGCGTCTCGACCCAGACGATCGTCGGCCTCACCCAGGGAGCCAAGATCTCGGGACGGGCCATCTTCGAGGGCAAGGACCTCTTGGCCATGACCCCCGACCAGCTGCGCAGCATCCGTGGGCCCAAGATCTCCATGATCTTCCAGGACCCTCTGTCGAGCCTTCACCCTTACTACCGGGTCGGCTGGCAGATCGTCGAGATGATCCGCGCCCATGAAAGCATGAGCAAGTCGCAGGCCCGCAGCCGGGCCATCGATCTGTTGGGGTTGGTGGGGATCCCCCAACCGCAGCGGCGGGTCGACGAATATCCCCACCAGTTCTCCGGGGGGATGCGCCAACGGGCCATGATCGCCCTGGCGCTGGCGCTGAGCCCGGCTCTGATCATTGCCGACGAGCCCACCACGGCACTCGACGTCACGGTGCAAGCTCAGATCATCGATCTGCTCAAACGGCTGCAGAACGAGTTCGGCACGGCCATCGTGATGATCACCCACGACCTCGGGGTCATCGCCGACATGGCCCACGAAGTCATGATCATGTATGCCGGCCGCGCCATGGAGAAGGCCGAACGACGGACCGCGTATTACGAGCCCCACCATCCCTACACCGTCGGCCTGCTTCGCTCCTTGCCCGGGTTGGGTGACGAGGGAGAGCGGCTGGTCCCCATCCAGGGCCAGCCGCCCAGCCTCATCAACCCGCCGCCGGGTTGTCCCTTCGCCCCCCGCTGCCGCTTCGCAATGGCCAAGTGCCGATCCGAGGAGCCGCCGTTAGCGCCGGTCGGGCGACCCAGTTCGGCGGGCCACCGCTCCGCCTGCTGGCTACCCGCCGACTTGGTCGGCACGAGCGACGCTGTCAACCTCCGGCGCCACCAGGTGGCGGGCACCGCGCCTCCAGATGAGGTCACCCCGTCTCGGGCGGGCTTGCAAGCGTCGGCGGTCTTCGGGGCCCCGGGAGAGCCGGGCGGCACGGGAAGCGAGGCCGGGTGACCTCGACACCGCCGGCACCGGCTTCGACCCTGACCCCCGTGTCGGGCACCGCCCCAGGCTCGGCGCCCGCATCGGCCCGCGGTGAGGGGGATGTCCTGGTGCGTCTCCAGGACGTGGTGAAGCTTTTCCCCCTCCGGTCGACCAGCATTCTGCGGCGGAGCCACGAGGCGGTGCACGCCGTCGATGGCCTCACCCTCGACGTGCACCGGGGGGAAACGGTGGGGCTGGTCGGCGAGACCGGCTGCGGGAAGTCCACCCTGGCCCGCTGCATCACCCGTTTGTACGACCTCACGTCAGGCCAGGTCGAATTCGACGGTGAGGACATCTCCCGCCTGTCCCGGCGCCAGCTCCGACCCTACCGCCGGCGCATGCAGATGATCTTCCAGGACCCCTACGGTTCCCTCAACCCGCGACGCCGGGTGGGATCCATCATCGGCGACCCCTTCGCCATTCACGACATCGTCGACGGTGACGAGCGAAAGCGCCGGGTTCAGGACCTGATGGCCCTGGTCGGATTGAACCCCGAGCACTACAACCGCTTCCCGGCCGAGTTCTCGGGCGGACAGCGGCAACGCATCGGCGTGGCCCGGGCCATCGCCCTGGAGCCCGACCTCATCGTCTGCGACGAGCCCGTCTCCGCCTTGGACGTGTCGATCCAGGCCCAGGTCATCAACCTGCTCGGTGATCTACAGGACCGCCTCAAGCTCACCTACGTGTTCATCGCCCACGACCTCTCCGTAGTGCGCCACGTCAGCGACCGCGTCGCCGTCATGTACCTGGGCAAGGTGGCCGAGATCGCCGACCGGAACGATCTGTATGACCACCCCCGGCATCCTTATACCAAGGCCCTCCTCTCCGCCGTGCCCGAGCCCGACCCTGACCGGGTGGATCAGCGCCGGCGGGTCATCCTGGGCGGCGACGTTCCGTCGCCGATCAACCCACCTTCGGGTTGTCGCTTCCATCCCCGCTGCCCGAAGGCCCAAGAGGTGTGCGGCGTCGAGGAACCCGTGCTGGAAGTCAAGTTCTCTGACCCGGGCAGCCACCGAGTCGCCTGTCACTTCCCGTTGCTGGATAGTGAGGAACTGCCCAGCATGCCGGTCGCCCGAAACCTCGGGGTCGGCAAGGAGGCGTCGTCATGACCCAAGCCCTCATTCCGCTCCCCGACACCGCACCGGCGGCGGTGCCCGATGTGGCGCCCAACGAGGCGACCAAGGTCATCCAGGGGCGCAGCCCGTGGCAGTTGGCCTTTGAGCGCTTGCGTCACGACAAAGTGGCGGTCGTATCGATTGTGACCATCGTGATCATCATCGCCATGGCGTTCGTGGCCCCGTTGGTGGCGCACCTGGTGGGCCACGGCCCCAATGTGCAGTTCCGCGAGACGGGCCTTAGTCCCGAAGGCATCCCGGTCGGGCCGAGCAGCCACTTCCTTCTCGGAACCGACGAACTCGGTCGCGACATCCTCGTCCGCATCTTCTACGGCGCTCGCGTCTCCCTGCTCGCCGGGGTCTTCGCCAGCACGCTGGCGGTGGCGTTGGGCGTGGTCATTGGTCTGGTGGCGGGCTACTTCGGGGGGTCGATCGACGGCGTGCTCTCCCGCTTCATGGACGTTGTCCTCTCGCTTCCCTACCTGGTCTTCGCCATCGCCCTGATATCGGTGGTGGGACCCAGCCTGGGCGTGTCGATCATCGTGATCGCCTTCTTTTCGTTCGCCTCGGTCGGCCGCATCGTCCGGGGCCAGGTGCTGTCGATCACGACCAAGGAATTCGTCGAGGCCGCCCGTTCGTTGGGCGCGAGCGATGCCCGCATCATGTTCGTCGACATCTTGCCCAACGTGCTCGCCCCGGTCATCGTGTACATGACGTTGTTGATCCCCCTGTCAATCGTGTTCGAGGCCAGCCTCTCCTTCCTCGGCCTCGGCGTGCTGCCGCCGACGGCCAGCTGGGGAGGGATGCTGGCCCAGGCGACCGACGGCGGGATGTACCAGGTGGCGTGGTGGTTCCTCGTGTTCCCCGGGGCGGCGCTGCTGGTTACGACGCTGGCGTTCAACCTCCTCGGAGACAGTGTGCGGGACGCCTTCGATCCTCGCTACAACCGGCTCTTCGCGGTCTAGCCGGACCCGGAACCCCCGTGACCCGCTTTCTCGTCCGCCGCATCTTCTTTGGAATCGTCGTCCTCTGGATCGTGGCGACGGTGGTCTTCGTCATGTACTTCGTCGCCCCGCACGACCCCGCCAAGCTGATCGCGGGACGTCAGGCTACGACGGAAACCATCGGACTGGTAAGCCACCGGTTGGGCCTCGACCGGCCGCTCCCGGCGCAATACGGCCGCTATCTGTGGCGACTGATACACGGCGATCTGGGCTACTCGTACGTCAACAGCGTGCCGGTCACGACCATCATCAAGCAGGACCTTCCGATCACCGCCTCGGTGGCACTGGGCGGGGCCGTGCTCTGGATGGTCATCGGGGTGACATCCGGGGTCCTGGCCGCGACCAGGCCCCGATCAAAGCGCGACCGGGCGGTGACCGGCCTGTCGTTGTTCTTCTACTCCATGCCGACATTCCTGCTGGGCGAGCTGTTCCTGCTGTTGTTGTTCTACCGGCTCCACCTGGCCGGCGTCAGGTTCTTCCCTGGCGGCGGGTACGTCGGCTTCACCCACAGTCCCTTTGACTGGTTGAAGCACATGATTCTGCCCTGGTTCACCCTGGCCCTGGTGACGGCGGCGACCTATTCGCGCCTCACCCGCGGGTCGCTGCTCGAGGTGCTGGGCGAGGACTACATCCGCACGGCGCGCTCGAAGGGCCTGTCGGAGCGCCGAGTGGTGTACCGCCACGGCTTGCGCAGCGCCATGACCCCGGTCGTGACACAGTTCGGGATTGATCTCGGAACCTTCCTGGGCGGCATCATCCTCACCGAGACGGTGTTCAGCCTTCCTGGTCTGGGCCAACAGATCTACTCGTCCATCAGCCGCCAGGACCTTCCGGTCGTGATCGGCCTGGCCCTGCTGGCGGCCGCATTCATCGTGGTCGCCAATATCGCCGTCGACGCGGTGTATGCGGTGCTCGATCCGCGAGTGCGGCTCTCGTAAAGGGAACTCAGACTTCCCCCACGACACCGTGGGCGGCCCGGCTGGCCTCGATCTCCTCGGCCCAGTGGCAGGCGACCGCGTGGCCCGGGTACAGCTCCCGCAGCTGGGGCACCTCGTCGCCGCAGCGGGACTCCCGGACGAAGGGGCAGCGGGTGTGAAACCGGCAGCCCGCGGGCGGGTTGGCGGGCGATGGTAGATCACCGGTGAGGATGATGCGGGACCGCTGATCCTCGCGAACCGGGTCGGGAATCGGCACCGCCGAGAGCAACGCGATGGTGTAGGGGTGCAGCGGCCGGTCGTACAGCTCGTCGGCATCGGCTACCTCACCGATGCGCCCCAGGTACATCACCGCCACCCGGTCCGAGATATGCCGGACCACCGCCAGGTCGTGGGCGATGACCAGGTAGGTCAGCCCGAACTGGGCCTGCAGGTCCTCGAGCAGGTTGATGACCTGGGCCTGGATGCTGACGTCGAGCGCGCTGACGGGCTCGTCGGCCACGATCAGATCAGGCTGGACGGCCAGCGAACGGGCGATGCCGATGCGCTGGCGCTGGCCGCCCGAGAACTCGTGGGGGTAACGGCTGGCCGCCGACGAGGGCAACCCGACCACATCGAGCAGCTCGGCCACCCGCCCCTCCAGCTCCGGACCCGACGCCAGGTCGTGGGTCCGCAACGGCTCACCGATGATCGACGCCACCGTCTGGCGGGGGTCGAGGCTGGCGTAGGGGTCCTGGAACACCAGCTGCATGCGCCGCCGCAGCCGCCGCAGCTTCGAACCCGTCCAACGGGTGATGTCCTCGCCGTCGAAGACGATCGTCCCCTCGGTGGCGTCGAGCAGGCGCAGGATGGCCCGCCCCACCGTCGACTTGCCGCAGCCCGACTCGCCCACCAACCCCAGCGTCTCGCCCCGCGCCAGGTCGAAGTCGACGCCGTCGACCGCCCGGACCGCGCCCACGGACCGTTCGATGACGATTCCCGACGAGATGGGGAAATGGACCTTGAGGCCCCGGACGGTCACCAGCGCGGCGCTCACCGGGGCGCTCCCTCCCATTCCGAGACCACGGGGATGGGGTTGACGCAGCGCCGGGCGTGCCCGGAATCGCCCGCCGTGAGGGGCGGTGGCTGGCCCACGCACCCGTCGATGCGCCGGGGGCAACGGGGGGAAAAGGCGCAGCCGGTCGACCAGGCGATCGTGTCGCGGGGCGAACCCGAGATCGGATGCAGCGGCTGACCCCGCGGCGCATCGAGCCTCGGAACCGACGCCAGCAATCCCGCCGTGTAGGGATGCTGGGGCCGGGCGAAGAGTTCGTGGCGGGCGGCCGACTCCACCATCCGCCCCGCGTACAAGACATGGACGGTGTCGCACATTCCCGCCACCACGCCGAGGTCGTGGGTGATGATCACCAGGGCGGTGTCGCTGTCGACCACCAGCCGTCGCAGCAGGTCGAGGATCTGGGCCTGGATGGTCACGTCGAGGGCGGTGGTGGGTTCGTCCGCGATCAGCAGCCGGGGCTGGCAGGCCAGCGCCATGGCGATCATGACCCGCTGGCGCATGCCCCCCGACAGCTGGTGGGGATACGAGCGCAGCCGCCGGGCGCGGTCGGGGATCCCGACCGACTCGAGCAGCCGGGTCGCCTCCCCGTTGGCCGCCTCGCCCCGCAGCTCGGTGTGGCGTTCCAGCACCTCGGTGATCTGGCGGCCCACGGTGAGAACCGGGTTCAGGGAGCTCAAGGGGTCCTGGAAGATCATGGCCATCTCCCGGCCCCGCAGGCTGCGCAGCTGCGAGGCGGGGAGGCCGAACAACTCCCGCCCGCCGAAGCGGACCGACCCGGCGATGGCGACATTGCGCCGCCGGGGCAACAGGCCCATGACCGCCAGGGCGGTGACGCTCTTGCCCGAACCGGATTCGCCCACCAGACCGACGCTCTGGCCGGGCCGGACCACCAGGTCGATGCCGTCCACGGCCAGCACGGGCCGCCGGCCTCGCCGGAGGAACGTGACGTGCAGGTCGCGCACGTCGAGCAGCGGCTCCCCGGCCGTTGACCGAACGGTCATCTGCGGATTTTCGGATCGAGGGCTTCGCGCAGGGCGTCGCCCAGCAGGTTGAAGCCCAGCACCGACAGCACGATGGCCAGGCCCGGGAACATGGCCAGTTGGGGCGAGCTCTGCAGGTACTGCTGGGTGTCGACCAGCATCCGGCCCCATTCGGGGACCGACGGATCGTTGGAGCCCAAGCCCAGGAAGGCCAGGCCGGCCACGTCGATGATGGCGGTCGCCAGGGCCAGGGTGCCGGCCACGATGACCGGCGTAACCGAGTTGGGCAGGATGTGGCCCAGGACGATGCGCCTTCGCTTCACCCCGATGGACTCCGCCGCCACGACGTACTCGGCGCCCCGCTGGCCGAGCATCTGGCCCCGCAGCAGCCGGGCGAACTGGGGCACGTTGACCACGCCGATGGCGATCTCGACCGACCGCAGGCTGCGCCCGAGCACCTCGGCCAGCCCGATGGCGAACAGGAGGCTGGGCACCGACAGCATGATGTCCATCAGGCGCATGCACACGTTGTCGACCCAGCCTCCGAAGGCGCCCGCCAGGGTGCCGATGGCCAGCCCGCCCGCCCCGCCGATGGCCACCGCCACGACACCGACGAGCAGTGACGAGCGGGCCCCGAACAGGATGCGGGACAGCTCATCGCGGCCCTGGGTGTCCAGCCCCAGCCAGTGGGCGCCCGACGGGCCGGGCACGAAGCCGGGCCGGATCTTGGACAGGTCGGCCGCGATGGGGCTGTAGGGGGCGAGCAGGGGGGCGGCCAGGGCAGCGATCACGAACAGCACGATCAGCCCCGCGCCGACCACGGCCGAGGGGTTGCGCAGCAGCCGCGAGCGCACCTCCTTCCAGCGACCGACGGTGGGCTCCTCGCCGATGGCGGTGAGGTTGAGCTCGGCCGCGGTGGCGTCGATCATGCTCATGGCATCACGAGACCCTGATCCGGGGGTCGAGCACGCCGTAGGTGACGTCGACCAGCAGGTTGACCATGGCGATGACGACCGCCACGAACAGCACCCCTCCCTCGATCACCGGGAAGTCCCGGTCGACGATGCCCTGATAGAGGAACGAGCCGATGCCGCCCCACGCGAAGACCAGCTCGGTCAGCACCGCCCCGGCCAGCAGCAGCCCAGTTTGCAGCCCGACGATCGTGACGATGGGCAGCATGGCGTTGCGCAGGATGTGGCGGATGTTGACGACCTCCGCCGTCATCCCCTTGGCCTCGGCGGTCCGCACATAGTCCTCGTCGCTCACCTCGAGCACCGCGGCTCGGGTGATGCGGGTGATGATGGCCAGCGGGATCGTGCCCAGGGCGATGGCGGGCAGGATCAGGTGCCGCAGCGCATCCCAGGTGGTCGAAAGGTCGAGGGTCAAGATGCCGTCCAGCACGAAGAAGCCCGTGGGGTGGCGCACCTGCCGGGTGGGGGACAGGCGGCCGATCGAGGGCAGCCAGTGCAGCTTCACCGCGAAGACGTACTTGAGCAGGTAGGCCAGGAAGAACACGGGGATGGAGATGCCGAGCAGCGACCCGGCCATGGAGAAGTGATCGCTCGGGCCGTTGACGCGTTTGGCGGCCAGGAAGCCAAGGGGGATGCCGAGGCCGATGGCGAAGACCATGGCGGCCAGTGACAGCTCCACCGTGGCCGGGAAGCGGCGCTGGATCTCGCCCGAGACCGACCTCTGGGTCGCGATCGACTGGCCGAAATCGAATCTCACGGTTCGGTTCATGTACGCGCCGTACTGGACGTACAGGGGCCGGTCGAGGCCGTAGTCGTGGCGCACCTGGGCGATCCGGGCCGGCGTGGCCCGTTCCCCCAACAGCCCCTCGGCGGGACCACCGGGCAGGGCGTGGACCCAGGCGAACAGGATGATCGACAGCCCGAGCAGGATCGGGATCAGTTGGATGAGCCGGCGTACGACGAAGCGCAGCATGGTGGCCCGGCTGCGCCCGGCGGTTTAGCCGGTCAGCCCAGGCTCACGGGGGCGAACACGTCGTTGGCCACCACGCTGGGAACGAAGCCATGGACGTTCTTGGTGAACGCCAGGGCGGGCTTGGTGTGGACGTAGGGCACACCGGGCAGGAAGTCCATGATCAGCTTGTTGGCGGCCTGGTAGTCGGCGATGCGTTTGGCCTGATCGGTCTCGGCCCGGGCTTGGTTGAGGGCGTCGAAGATCTTCTGGTTGGTGAAGCCCCATGCCGGCTGCGGGGTGCGGAAGAACGTCCCCACGAAGTTGTCGGGATCGCCGAAGTCGCCGGTCCACCCGAACAGGTACAGCTGGGCGTCGCCCGCGTCGATGGCCCGGACGTAGTCCGGCTTCCACGGGGCCGACTTGGGGACCACCTTGAACCCGGCCGCGGTCAGATCGGCTTGGAAGGCCTGGAAGTTGGCGGTCGGATCGGGCATGTACTGCCGGCTGATGTTGGTCGGATACCAGAACTCGATGGTCGGGTTGGACACGCCCGAAGCGGCGATCAGGTCCTTGGCCTTCTGCACGTTGTAGGCATACGTCGTCACGTCGTTGGCGTAGCCGAACAACTGCGGCGGCATGAACTCCTTGGCCACCTCGGCCCCGGGCGGATACTTGGCCGTGACCAGCGCGGGCCGGTTCAAGGCGTAGGCGATGGCCTGGCGGATCATCTGGTTGTCGAGGGGCGGCTTCTTCTCGTTGAAGCCCACGTAGCCGACGTTGAAGGCCGGGCGGTCGAGGATCTGGAACTGCGCCCCCAGGCTGGACAGGTCGGCCGGGTCGACGTTGTCATAGCCCTGGATCTCGCCCGACTCGAGCGCCTGGCGGCGAGCGGCGTTGTTGCTGATCGTCTTCAGGATCAGCTTGTCGAGCTTGGCCTTCTGACCCCAGTAGCTGTCGTTGCGCACCATCACGACGCTGTCGTTGGGGGCGTAGCTCATGAACTTGAACGGGCCCGTCCCGATCGGGTGCTGGGTCCCGAAGTCGCCCTCGAACTTGGGCTGGTCGCCCGTGCCCGTGACCTTGTCGGCGTTGTACTTGGCCAAGGCGTCCGGGCTGGCGATGGAAAAGGCGGGGACGGCCAAGCCGGCCAGGAACGATGACGAGCGCTCGGTCAGGGTGATGACCGCAGTTGAGGCGTCGGTCGCCTGGCAGCTCTTGTACAGGCTGGTGGCGGGGACGGTCGGGTCGTCCTGGGTGGCGAAGCCGCCGAACACCGTCGACCAGTAGTAGGAGATCGACGGGCTTTGCTGGACACCCTTGAAGTGGTACCAGCGGTCGAAGTTGAAACAGACGGCAGCGGCGTTGAACGGGGTGCCGTCGTGGAAGGTGACACCGCTCTGGAGGTTGAACGTCCAAGTCAGCCCGTCGGTTGACGCCGACCAGGTTTTGGCCAGTGACGGGATGATGTCAGTGGAGCCGGGCTTGGTGGTCACCAGGGTCTCGAACAGCTGGGAGATGGCCCGAAACGACTCCCCGTCGGACACGTAGGCGCCGTCCATACTGGTCGGATCGGAGGAGGCGCCGAAGACCAGGGTCCCCCCGGCCTTCACCGTGGTGGCCGTGGTGGTCGACGGGGACGACTTCGAGCACGCCCCGGCCAGTAAGCCGAGCGAGATAACAACAGCAGTGGTGCTCCTCGCGATGCGCGGCTTCATCAGTCCCCCTTCGGAGTCATTCAACTGGGGCAACGCTAGCCCGTCCCAATCGGCGGCAAGGGTGTTGCGCACGGTACCGATGGGCTGAACGACCGGGGGCGGGGCCATCCGGTAGCCTCCCTCGTCGCCGAGACCAAGCGGGTCGTCTAGGCGCCTGGGCGGTACGGCGGCCCCTGCGCTTGAAGGGGCGAGATCACGTGACAGCAGGGCGCCGAGGGCGAAGACCGATGGGTCTGGTGGCCGCCGCCTGTGCCCTGTTGGCCGGTTGCACCCCCAGCTCGCGCCGGCCCACCTCGACGACGACCGCCACCACCCTGCCGCCCGCCCCGACGATCAACCAGGGTGGGGACCTCGCCGTGGCCGCCGAGGGGGAACCCGGGTGCATGGACTGGATCAGCACCTGCGCGGGCTCGGCGTGGGGGATCTGGACAGTCCAGATCAACACCATGCCGCGGGCGTACGACTTCACCCGGGACAACCTGTACAAGCCCAGCATCCTGCTGACCGCAGAGGCGGATGTGCAGACGACGCCGGAGCAGGTCGTCACCTATCACCTGAACAGCCGGGCGGTGTGGAGCGACGGCCAGTCGATCACCTCCCACGATTTCAAGTACAGCTGGGATCAAATTGCCCACGGCCAGAGCATCCAGGACCAATCGGGCTACAGGAACATCGCTTCGGTGGACGACTCCGACCCTCGCATCGCGGTGGTCACCTTTTCCCAACCCTTTGCCGATTGGCGGAAGCTGTTTGGTGGCCCGTTCGGCCTGCTCCCCAGCCACCTCCTCGAGGGCAAGGACCGCAGCGCCCTGATGAAGGACGGGTACGCTTGGTCGGGCGGCCCTTGGGAGCTGGCCCCCGGCGGCTGGACGAGGGGCGAGTCGATCAAGCTGGTGCCCAACCCGAACTACTGGGGGAAGAAGCCTGATCTGGCCAGCGTGACGTTCCGGATCTTCACCGATGCCACGGCCGAGCTGCAGGCGTACACCGGGGGACAGGTGCTGGCCGCGTATCCCGCCCCCGAGCCGCCGAGCGCCGGGTACCGGGCCGCGGCCACGACCTTGTTCAGCGTGACGGGGGGGCTCGACTTCGAGGCGCTGTGGTTCGACGTGGAGCGGGCGCCACTCACGGCCAAGGCGGTCCGTCAAGCGGTGGCGTACTCGCTCGACCGATCGACGCTCGGGAACCCGCTCCTGGGCTCGGTCGTGCCGGCCGGGCAGCCGATCCAATCGCTGCTGACGCCCGCATACGGGGCGTACTACACCGAGCCGTTCGCCAAGTACCGGCCCGACGTGGCGACCGCCGGGCAGCTGATGCAGAGCGACGGCTGGGCCAAAGGTTCGGACGGCCGGTGGGTCAAGGGCGGCGTGAAGGCCACCATCGAGTTGAAGGTGCCCAACACCAGCGCCCGGGCCCAGCAGGCGGCCCAGTTGGTCCAAGCCCAGCTGAAGGGGGCGGGGTTCGTGGTGACGGTGGCACCCGAGGCGCCGGGGGCGTTGTTCACCCACGATCTGCCCGCGGGCGTGTTTGCCGCCGCTCTGTACCCGGTCGACCTCCGGCGGCAGTTGGCCCGCGGCGTCCCGACCGGGGCGGGGATCGACGACAACGACCCGGGCCAGTGCGGGTTGCTCTGCTCGTCCAACATCCCGACCGCGGCCAACGGGGGGATGGGTGCCAACTATGGGCGGGTGCGCGATCCGACGCTCGACCGGTACCTGTCCGACCTCGACACCAACCTGACCGAGAGCGCCCGGGTGACCGATGCCGGCCAGGCGGCGACGATCCTGGCCGATCTCGTGCCCGCCATCCCCATCGCCGCCGTGCCGGACATCGTGGTGGTCAACACCGGCAGGGTCGGGGTGGAGGGGGGGACGTTCAGCCACAATCTGGCGTACGGCCCGTACGGGTACCTGAACGAGTGGTACCTCAAATGATCGCTGCCACGGCGGTGCCATCGGTAGTGGGTCGACTACCATGACCCGTCGCCCGGCCGCCGGCCGGAGCCCACGTCGGAGTGGCGGAATAGGCAGACGCGCTAGCTTGAGGGGCTAGTGCCCGCAAGGGCATGGGGGTTCAAGTCCCCCCTCCGACACCCGGTAAAAGCCCTGGTAAAGGGGTTTTTGTCATCGTCCGGCCATTGACACGTCCCACGCCGAGGCCTGGCGACTGGTTGACCACATTGGACCCAAGCCGCTGAGGGCCAGCGTCCGGTGGCACGCAGGGCCGTCGGGCCGTGGCAGAGAACGTCGGCTAGCGATGTTGGTCCTGGTTCTTCCGGCTCGGTCCGTGGCCGGGGCCGCCGACTGTGTACCAGCCATACCGGACCCTCACCAGCGGCAGGTGGATGCCCCAGGCCCACGTGAGGCCGCATGTTCGGGCCTCGACACGGGTCGCCGGCGCCCAAGCTGGCTTACACGCGGATACCGTTTCGCTATGTGCGACACACCTTCCAAGATGCGATCGAGGGTTTTGTCGAGTCGATGCGAGACCCGATTCTTCTCTATCACACGGCCGTCGATGTCGCCCGTCAACTAACGGCGAAAAAGGCGAGCGGCGTTGGCGGCGGTTTGTACGTAGAGACGAGGGCGATGCACCGGGCTATCGCAATCGGCTCGGTAGCGGCGTGGGAGGCGGTCACCCAGGGAGTTGGGCAAAGTAGGCTGGGGCCCTTCTGACCTGGGGTTTCGCGAGAGTGCTGGACTTCTGTTGTTGTGGGTGGTACAAGCTGGGGGGTGAGATCTGAGGTCTTCGAGCGTCGTGAGC
>JALYXV010000059.1 GCA_030947025.1 Actinomycetota bacterium
CATCACCCAAAAAGTGCAAAAGGGCGTCCTTGTTACCGACCCCGAGCAGCGCCGCGACCAAAACCGTCGCCAACCCGGCCGCCACCGACACCACCACAAAACCATGACTACCCCGCCCCCGAATCCCAACACCCCTCCTCCAGGAACCCAATGGTCTCACACCGCCAAACGAGACGTCGTTGCCTCGAACTGCTGCGAGACCAGGGTCGAAACACCCGCGTGTTCTACCGGCGACTCACACCGGTTCGTCGGGCGATCGTAGCGTCCGCTGTCAGCGAGGCTCACCGACTCAGTCCTGTTCGACCCAGGTGAAGCGGAAACTGCTGACCATTGCGTCAAACAATTCGTCGAGGTCGTCCGCTAGCGCCAGGGTCGGCGTTGTGAAGCTCAACAGCGCCAGGCGGTTGCTGTTGGGGACGGGCACGAAGTACTGCCAGGTGGCTACCTCGAAGACCCCGGGCCCGCCGGGCAAGGAATGCCGATCACGACCGCGCACCTTCACGGCTGTGCCGGCACCGGATTCGACAATTGCGGATTTGGCGTCGCCTCGGGCGTGCAGACCCTGCTCTATAGCTTGGACCGAGACGCCCTCACCGATCGTGTGAACCGAGATGCCAAGATTCGCGGTAATGACGAGGTCGTCGCCCGCGTTTACCGCATAGCCGGCTGAGAACTCGATCCCGACGCGCTGCGCCTCGGCCGCCACCAGAGTGAGAGTATGCTTGATCGAGGCGACTTCGTCTCCAAGTTGTGGCGCCTCGAGCAACCGGTGAGCGATGAGCCGGTCCACGCTCGCCGCGGCGGTCTTCGGATTGACGTCCAACGTGAACCAACCCTCAGGAAGCGCCAGCCAGAAGCCGACGGGCACACTGGCGGCCTTAGCTGTCACAGGCTTGTCCTTTTTGATTGTTGTCTTTGATCTGCTGTCACAGTCGGAGCCCTCCGCCCACGGGATCCAATTCTTCGTCGTCGCCCAGTCCGAACCGATGCCTTATCCCCGTGGCCACATATGCAACGCCGGAGCCACCGAAGGCGCCGACGGCAAGTCCGCCGAGCATCGGTGAGCCCAAGGCACTTGCCTTGTGGGCCGCCGCCAGCTTGATTGCACTGGCGACGGCGGAAGATGCGCCGGAAGGCGAAGGCGCCGACGACACAGGCACCGTTGCTTCGGGCACCGCGGGCTGCGCCGTGGCTGCCAAGGACGGCCCGCCATCGGGATTGTATATGGGCGTCGAGGGAGCCGAATGGATCGGCGCGAGTGGGGGCGGCGGCGCCGAAGATGGCGGGATCCCGACCGGAGGCGACGTCCCCGCGGTCGCCGGTAGGGGGGACACGGCGGAATGCGACGCAAGAATTGCAGGTGGCGGCACCGTGACGGGAGCCGTTGTCGCGCCTTGTCCCGGTGGCGGGGTCGGCGTTGGAACACCGTGACCGCCGGCGCCGAAGGTTACCGCTGCGCCACCGGGTTGGTTGACGACCACCTCGCCCTGGCCGGGGCCGGCGTGTGCGTCGACGGCGACCTGCGTACCGTCCGGCAAGGACATATGGATCGGACCCGCTTCGCCCCCGGTGGGGGGGACAGGGATCGGAGAGGCCGAGGGAGGTGGGTTCGGTGCGGGGGTGGCAACCGGCGGGGCCGAGGGAGGCGGATCTGGTGCTGGCGTGACAGGGGCCGGTGAAGCTGAGGGAGGCGGAGCCGGTGCGGTCGGGATATGGGGCGGTGGGGCTGAGGGAGGCGGAGCCGGCGCGTGCACGACAGAGGGCGCTGATGGTGGTGCAGGCACGACGGGAGGCGGAGTGGAAGTCGGACTCGTGCCGCGGCCCAGGGGGCCGGATGCCGGACTTGAGGGCAACGGCGCGCCGGGTACCGCGCCTGTCTGGCCGGAACCGGACTGCGAAGGATTCGGCGCCGCACGGTCGCACGAAGACGGATCGGTCGATCCCGCCGCCGGGCCGGCCGTCGATCCCGCCGCCGGGCCCCCCCCGCCGAACAACTTCTCGATCGCCTGCGCACCATCGCCAATCACACCGACCACGTGGACGCCAGCGTCGATCACATCGTGCGCCGCGTGGATGACCATCTCCGGCTCTCTCTTGAAGAGCACCCAGATGAGTCCCGGTTGCCGGCCGACCGCAAAAAGCGCATCGAAAACCGCGGGCCCTTCGGCCCCGATCGCCCTCAAGGCTCCGAAGACGCTGCCGCCTTCCTTTAACTTGTTCAGGAACGGGATCGCGGCCAGCACATCCCATGCTGCCTCGAGCGGTGAAATGCGGCCCATGAGGGCGAGGACAACGCCGAAAACAGCGGTGGCGACCGAGATGTATGCAAGTGCCGTCATCAAGGCGCCGCCCGTCGCGAGCAAGAAGGCGCCGAACGCCCCTCCAGTACCGATAATGGCGAGAACTATGGCGATCGCAATCACTGCGATCACCAAGATCGTTCCGACCACCTTCAGTACGCCGTAGACGCCGGACAGGAAGTCGCCGACGCTGCCCCAAAAGGTGTTCTTGATGCCCGCGTCGCTGGCGTCGTTCAGCTTCCCGACGCACGTGTTCTCGGCGTTGCTGTAGCTGTCTCGGACGCCCTGGACCTGCTCGATCGCCTGACGTAGCTTTGCCTTGGCATTCTCGATATCGTTGTCATAGGCAGAGGTATCCGCGCTCGGGTTGCCCGAGCAGACGTTCGATTTCTGGTTCTCCAGCGAGTCGATCGTCTCTTTAGCCCACTCGGCAGTGTTGGCGGCCGGCTCGGCGTCCTGCTCGAGTTGGTCCGAGTCGTTGGCGAACTGGAAAAGCGCGCCCGACGCTCGACCGTAGGAGTCCGACAGCTTGGAGAGCTTGTCAGGCAACTCGCCGAGTTTCTCCCGGAAGGCGTTTGCCGCCTCACCCTGCCACATGGCGTCGCAGCCCCCATTGGCGAGCGACGTCAGCCGGCTGTGCACGGCCTGTGCGTCGGACGCAGTGTTCTCCAACGTCTGGGCGGCTTGACGGATCCCCTCCGGTGAACCCGGGACGGGGTTTCCCCCGACCAGATCCCAGGCCTGCGCAGTCGTCACGGCGCACTCCTCCCCGCGTCGACGAGCGACTGCTCCTCTTTCTGATAGGTCGAGATAGCGTTGTCCAGACGGTCCAAGAGGTTCTTGATGTCGTCGAGGATCTTCTGACGGCCCTGGCTCCAGTTGGAGATGAAATCGGACAACGCGTGTTCCACTTTCCCGGACCCGATGGCGCAGTCGTACGCGTTGATCGACTCGGCGCCTTGGAGGGCGCTTTGTATCGACGCCAGCTGATTGCGCACCTCCTGCATCTGGTTGATGTCGACTACCAGCCTCACGAGTGCTCCTCGGGTCAGGGTGCGGGGGGAACGATCACCTGGGCAATGCGGCTAGCCCTGGCCCATCGAGCGCGCCAGTTCGCTCTCGGTGCGCTCATAGGTGTCTGCGGCACTGCCGAGCATGTGGGAGATTCCGTCGAGCGCCTCCTTTACGTCGGCGGCGCCCTTGTGCCACTTGTCGAACAGGTCCCGGAACGAATTCGACGCCGCACCCTGCCAGTTGCTGTCGACGAGGCCCTGGACCTGGCTCCTCATCTGGGCGAGTTGGTTTGCAACATCCTCAGATCCATGCTGCAGCGAGCTGCTAACGCTGTGAAGCTCCTCGGAGGTGACCTTAATGTCAGCCATCGTCTGCTTTGCTCCTTTCGGTCCAGGGCGTTGCCCTGGAATATCGGCGAGGACCGCCGTGATCCGTCGCCCTGTGACTCTATGTGACACTGTAAGAAGCCAAGTCGGGCGTGAGAACAGGCATTTGGACATCGTTGTGACACCACTTGTGACACTGGAAGGTGCGCGGTGAAGCTTCACCTTTCGATTGCTGGGGCCGGTACGACGGTGGACGTTGCCGTCGACGCCGATCCGGAGACCACTCTGGACCAACTCGCCGACGCGCTCCGCCCCTATCAGCCGGTCCCAGGGCCACTCATGGGCCCGGGCGGACTTGTAACGGGCGGTCGTACCCTCGAGGAGAGCGGCCTGCTCGCGGGCAGCGTACTTGTCGTCTCTGGCGCATCCGCTCCTGCCAAGGCCGTCGCAAACGGTTTCGAGCTTGCCATCGTGGGCGGCCCGGACGCCGGATGGTCGTACCCACTGGGTGTGGGTGATGTTCTCGTTATTGGCCGGGAGGCGCCGGCCTCGGTGCTCATCCGCGACCCGAGCGTGTCGCGCACCCATGTTCGAATTGCCGACACTCCCGACGGTGTGACGGCAGAAGACGTCGGCTCGACCAATGGAACCGACCTCAACACAAAGCCTGTCATCGGAAAAACGCCCCTTTGCGAGGGCGACATCTTGGAGGCGGGAGCAACCACCATGATCCTGCGACCCATCTTTGCCGCCGACGCCGCCGTCGCACCACAGGACACGAGCACGCTCGCCTACAACCGCCCGATGCGCATCCGCCGGCCCTTGCGCCCCGTACGGGTCCTCCTCCCTCGGCGGCCTACACAGCAGAGCGCCCACTCGATGTTCCCCCTCACCGCCGTCCTTTCGCCGCTCGTTCTCGGAGTGGTCAGCGCCGTAATTTTCAAACGACCAGAGGTCCTCATCCTGGCGGTCGTGAGCCCAGTGCTGGCGCTTGTAAACATCGCCAACCAGCGACGCAACCGGGAAAAGGAGCGCCACGGTGAGATGGGGGAGTACCGCCGGATGAAGGCGGCGGCGATCGAGCGTGCTCGCC
>JALYXV010000373.1 GCA_030947025.1 Actinomycetota bacterium
CTCCTTGTCGTTCGTTTCGCTTGCCGGCCGCTCCAAGAAGCGACGCTCGATCACTGGCCACGGTCCCAAGGAAGACACGCCCAACCAGCGGCTCCCACTCATGTGCTGCAACCGGGACCGGCCTCGATGGACCGGCCCACTCTCCTCATCCGGGGCATCCGTGGCCGGGCCGGAAGTGGCAATCAGATGAACGGGGCAAACCCCCAACCCGGAGGCCTCCCCAGAGTAAATCTCGACGCCACCTCCCGGACCAGCCGGGATGACCATGCAACCCTGGAACCACGCCCCGTTGGTGGGTACCACCGGCGCGCTTTCCCTTACATGAGTAACCGTGCCAAAGTGGCCAACAACTCATCCACTAACGCGGGTTAAGCGCAGCGGGGACGATCAGGGTCATTGGTAGAAACTGACTGGTCGGTCGTCTAGTCTGTTGGAGGTGCCGAAGCTTGATGCTCTTGCCATGGAGGGGCGGCGGCGGCGGCTGATCGAGGCGGGGCGGCGGTGCGTGTCTCGGGGGGGTTACCGCACGCTGTCGGTAGATGATGTGTGCGTCGAGGCGGGGGTGTCGAAGGGCGCGTTTTACACGTACTTCGCCCGCAAGCAGGATCTGCTTGTCGCGTTGCTCGACGATGACGCGGCTGGTTTGGATGAGCTGGACGCCGACGCGGCCCGCCAGACGAGCGGCATCGACCAGATCCGTTGTTTGGTCGCCACGGTCGTCGACCGTGGCTCCGACGTCACCGCTGTCCAGCTCCGAGCCGACTTGTGGGCCGAGATCGGATCCGACGAGGTCCTTCGGGCCCGATTCTCGGAGGTAACCAAGCGGCGCAGGGCTTCTCTGGCGGGATTGATCGACGAGGCAATCACGGCAGGAGAGCTTGTCGATGTGCCCGCCAATGCCCTGGCGGCGATCTTTCTGGCCTTGGGAGACGGCCTCATGTTGCACGGCGTCGTCGACCCGTCGGCATTCCGCTGGGAGAACGTGCGCCGGGCGTTAGACGCGCTGCTAGAGGGGCTGCGCCGGGAGCGGGACGGGTGACGCCGTCCGACTCGGCTTCGACCGGTGGTGGGCGCAAAGCCGCGGCTGGCGTCGCGTTCCGGGTTCGACTGTCTCGCCATCGCGTCGACCTGTTCGCTTTTGGCCGCCGGGGCCGCCAAGTGGTGCTGTTGGCGGCGTTGACGGGGGCGGTGACGGGCCTGGGGGTGGCTGGCTTCGAGGCGGTAACCCGGGCCGGCCTGTTCGACCGTCTCCTGCAGGCGCCGTTGGCGCTGCAGGTCCTCGCCCCGGTGGCCGGGTTGGTGTTGGCGGCGGTGGCGTTGCGGTTCTTGGCCGCCGGTGCCAGCACGGCGACCGCCGATGAGTACATCAAGAACTTTCACCAGCCCGGAGTCCGTCTCGACGTTCGGCCCGTCTTGGGCCGTCTCGTCGCCAGCGTCGCGACCCTCGGGCTGGGCGGGGCCATGGGATACGAGGGCCCGTCCATCTACCTGGGCGCAACTGTCGGTTCGGTCCTGCAGCGCCGCTTCAGCCGCCACTTTTCCCGCGAGGACGCCAAGGTGCTGCTGGTCGCTGGCGCCGCCGCCGGTGTCGCCGCCATCTTCAAGGCGCCCGCCACCGGGCTGGTTTTCGCGTTGGAGGTCCCCTACCAGGACGACTTCGCCCGCCGCATGCTGCTGCCTGCGGGGATCGCGGCCGCGGTCAGCTACGTGGTGTTCGTGTCGTTCTCCGGCACCGCGCCGCTGTTCGCGGTGTCGGGGTCGCCGCCGTTCGACCTGCGCGATCTGGGCGGCGCCGCCCTGCTCGGGGTGCTGTGCGGGATCGGGGCCCGGCTGTTCACACAGGCCCTGGTGTCGGCGAAACGCCTCGCGGCGCGCACGAACCCGATCGTGCGGGCGGTCGGGGCGGGATCGGTCCTCGCTGCCCTGGCATTGCTGGCCAAAGAGGTGTTCGGCATGCCGCTCACCCTGGGCGCCGGCTACGACAACCTCACCTGGGCGTTCGATCCCCGCCGAGCCGTCGCCCTGGTCCTGCTACTGCTGGCCATGCGGGCGGCGGCCACCATCGCCACCGTCGGCGGCGGCGGCGTCGGCGGACTGTTCGTCCCCCTGGTCATCGAGGGCGCCCTGCTCGGCCGGGCCATGGGCGGCCTGTTCCGCACCGCGGCATCGGGCAGCCACTTCTTCCCCCTCGTCGGCGTGTCCGCCTTCCTCGGCGCCGGCTACCGGGTCCCCCTGGCCGGGGTCGTCTTCGCGGCCGAGGCCAGCGGACGACCTGGTTTCATCGTCCCCGGGCTCATCGCGGCCATGGTGGCGCAACTGTTCATGGGCCACGCCTCCGCCTCCCCCTACCAGGTCGCGGCCCGGGCCGGGCACCTTGAGCGGCGCTTCGCGCTGCCCATCACCGCCGCCATGAGGACCGACGTCGCCACCATGGCGCCCGACACCACACTGTCGGAATTCTTCGGCCACCATCTCCTCGCCAATCACGACAAGGCGGTCGCGGTCGTCGACGGGGCCCGCTACCTCGGGGTCATGGCCATCGAGGAACTCCAGACCGTCCCAAACGACCAGTGGGACCACCAACACGTCGGCAACCACATGCGCATCGACCTCCCTACCGCCAACCCCACCATGTCGCTCCGCGACGTGCTGGCGCTTATGGAAGATGCCGATGTCGACCTGCTCCCCGTGCTCGACGGCGACAGCTTCGTCGGCGTGATCACCACCACCGAAATCCTCAAGCTCGACGAGATCCTCGACCAGACAGGAGGAGAGGGGTGAACGCCGCCGCGGCCCCCAATCACAGGTCCGTGGCCCGGTCGCGGCCGTCGTGAACCTCGACGCTGCCACCGAGATCGACAGTGACCGGACCGCCGGCGAGGTGGCCTCCTACGCCGCCGACCCGAACAACGCAGCCGAGTGGTACGCCAACATCGATTCGGTTACCTGGAAGACCGAACCACCCCTGCGAGTCGGCTCGACGATCGCTTTCGTGGCGCGCTTCCTGGGACGACGCCTCGCCTACAGCTACGACATCATCGACCTCGTCCACGGCGAACGTCTCGTCATGCGAACCGCCGAGGGCCGTTCCCCATGGAGACCACCTACACCTGGGCCCCAACACCCGATGGCGGCACCCACGTGACCTTGCGCAACCGGGGCAAGCCCACCGGGTTCTCCCGGCTCGCCGCTCCCCTCATGGCACCGGCAATGCGCCGGGCCAACCGCAAGGACCTGGCCACCCTCAAAGCGCTCCTCGAACACCGTTGAACGACTGCGACGCGAGCGGGAGGCGACGGTGACCCGGCTTGACGAAATGAATGCTGAGGCCTATGTCGACGCGGTCCTCGCCGCCCTGCACAACCTCGGCGGGTCGGCGACGAACACCGAGCTCCTCCAACGTGTCGCTGACGACCTTGGTCTCAGCGAGGAGGACCGCACTCGACCGCACGGAGACGGGTCGGTGACCTGGCTGTATTACCGCCTGGCATGGGCGAGGACACGGCTCAGGATGGACGGGATCATTCGCAACGCCGGTCGCGGGCAGTGGGCGTTTGCCGCCCATCCGATGGCTGAGCCCCCAGCGAGGCGACGTCCGCTGGGCTCACTCGGGTCACAAGCCCATCCCGCTGCCGCCGCCCCGATCACTGTGCCCGTCGATATCCAGCAGATGACGCTGCCGGAGCTCTTGTGGATGTCACGGGCGGTCCTGCGCGAGCTGGTGAACCGCAACGTGCTGCGCTCCATGAACGCTCCCGCCGGTGACCTGGCCGAATGGCTGATGACTAGCCTCTTGGGCGGGAAGCTCGAACCGACCTCGCAGAAAGGGTGGGACCTCACCTACAGGCGGGATGGGGAGCAAACGGTTCGCGTTCAGGTGAAGGCACGGGTTGTTGCAAACCCGAACGATCCGGGTCAACGCCAACTCAGTGTGTTCAGGTCCCTCGATTTCGATGAGCTCGCGATCGTGCTATTCAACGGTGACCTGGGGATCTGGACGTCTGTCCTGCTGCCAGTCGGTGCGCTGAAGGGCCTGATGCGCCGCAGCGAGTACGTCAACGGGGACCGGCTCATGGCCGCCGACCGATTGCTGGCCGACGTGGATGAGCTTGGCGGACGTGACCTCACCGAGGACGCGCGCCAGTTTCTCGCTGGCCTGTGATGGGTTCCTCTAAGTCGACTTTCGCACTTTTGAGGGCCTGACGGCCTCGGTCGACATCCCGGCCTGACGCCGGCGGTTCCCGGACATCCCCCATATCGAATCACATTGCTGCTTCACTGTCTGTTAGTAATCTGCCAACAGATGGGAGAGCTTCCATGCCCACACGCCGAACCGCCCCCGAAACCCAAATGGTCCGGGGATCGCTGTTCACACTTCGCCGCCGCTGCGGCAAACCGGCATGCCGCTGCGCCACCGGTGACCCACATGAGACCCCGGCGCTGGCATACCCCGAGGGCGGGCGGACCAAGACCTTGACCCTGACCGGCGTCGACCTGGGCGAGGTGAAAGCCGCGCTGGCCCGCTACGACACGGCCAAGGCGGACCTGGACGCCGCGGCCGACGCGGGCATCGCCGTCCTGCGGGCCCGGGCGACCGCCCATCCGAAACGACGCCAGACATGACCCCGCCAGGGTCAGCGTGGAAGGCGATCCTGCGGCGCTGCGCCCCCGCCTTCACTTCTCCCTCGTTCACCCTGTTCTACGAACTGCTCTCCGCGTGGGTATGCGCCACCGGCCGGCGCACCATATGCGGCATGGTCGCGGTCATGGACCCCGCCAACCGGGCAGCCCATGACGCCTACCACCGCTTCGTTCGCGCCGGCGCCTGGCAGCCCAGCCAGCTGTGGGCCCAGATGGTGGCCCTCGCCGTGGAACACCTCGGCCCCGACGGCCCGATCGTGTGCCTGCTCGACGACACCTTGATGCACCGCCACGGGCCCAACGTGAACGGCGCCGGGAGCTACCGCGACGCGGTGCGCTCCACACACAGTCGCGTCGTGTTCGCCCGCGGCCTGAACCTCGTCGTGCTCGCAATACGGGTCGTCCCCCCCTGGGGAGGTATGCCTATCGCCATCCCCGTGGGGATCCGGTTACACCGAAAAGACGGGCCGAAGCTCCCGGCGCTGGCCGCCCAGCTCATGACCGAGCTCGCCGACCGGCTCCCCCATCGACGCTTCACATTGTGCGCCGACGGCGCCTACGCCTGCCTGGCCGGCGACGCCCTGCCCCGCACCACCGTCATCTCCCGCATGCGCCGCGACGCCGCCCTGTTCGCCCCGCCCCCACCACCAACAGGGAAACGAGGCCGGCCCCGCGCCAAAGGAGAACGCCTCCCCACCCCACCCCGCCTCGCCGAAGCCGCCCGCCAATGGAAAACGCTCAACATCGACTGGCGGGGCGGCAGCGAAACCAAGCTGGTCTGGTCCCGCCCCGTGTTGTGGTACGGGGTTTGCCCGAAGAACATGGTCCTACTTGTTGTTGTCCGCGACCCCACCGGACGCGAACCCGACGACTTCTTCTTCACGACCGACCTCGAGATGACCCCCGCGCTGGTCGTGTCGATCTACGCCGACCGCTGGGCCATCGAGGTCACCTACCGCGACGTCAAACAACTCGCCCACGGCCAAGAACCCCAAACCTGGAAAGGCGAAGGACCCGAACGAGCCGCCAACCTCGCTTTCTGGCTCCACGGCGCCATATGGCTGTGCTACCTCAAAACCACCGGGACCACTCCCACCTTCACCACCCAACCCTGGTACACCACAAAACACGCACCGTCGTTCGCGGATGCCTTAGCCGAACTCCGCAAGGCAATATGGCGAGAACGAATTACCCCTACCTTTTCCAACGACAAACTCAGCCCCGAAATGACAACGGTGTTAGTCGAAGCCCTCGCAACAGCCGCATGACCTGCTCAATCCCCTAATCCCCACATCCGTCGAACTGCGAAAGTCGACT
>JALYXV010000401.1 GCA_030947025.1 Actinomycetota bacterium
CCCTTGACTCCCCTGGCCAACCAGCTGCCAGCCGATAACCTCGCCGTCGAGCTGGACGCCGCTTCGCTCGTTCGCACCGAGGTTTCCAGCGTTCGAGCTGGAGCCACAGCGAACACCAGCTCCCGAACTCACCCACGGAAACGTCAGAATACCCCATTTTCCTTGGGTCTCCACTGTCAATTTCCTGCACTCCACGCTGTGACGCCCCGGCGATGGGTGCTCAACAGCCGGGTCGGGCGTCGCTGACTTCGCCAGACAGGGCCCGGCGGCTGAGCTCGAAGATGAGCTCCCAATCGGGCAGATCGTCGCGCTCGTACGACCTCTCGACGGCGTCGGCGAGCTGGGCGGCGTCGAACTCGGCGTACCGCCCTGATCGGCTCTTCGTCGCTCTCGGCACTCCCCAACGCTACCGCTGAGGTGGGCGGTTCCGCCGCGGATGATGCCCCCGGCGACGCAGAATGACCCTCCGGGTCACAACGTGGACGGCCGGGACCGCTTGGCCGCAGGGCCGTCTTTCTCAGCCGAGATACTCCTCGTCGCCGTACTGCCTGACAGTAGGCGACCGATGGTGTCGCTCAACGCGGTGCGGCCTCCGCCGGCACCACAGCCCAATGGCGCTACGTGTACCGTGCCGTCGACCAATACGGCCAGGTCATCGACGTCTTCGTGTCACCGCGCCGTGACGCCGGCGCGGCTCAGAAGTTCTTCGTCAAGGCGATCAAGGCGAACGGCCGCGAGCCGGCAGAGGTGGTGACCGACAAGGCCGGCACCTCCCGGCGGTGCTCGACGAGGTACTGCCCGGGGCGTTTCACAACACAGTCAAGCATGCCAACAACGCGGTCGAGAACGACCATGGGCGACTGAAAGCCCGGCTGCGGCCCATGCGCGGATTCAAGAAGGACCGGTCCGCCCGGATTATCATCGCGGGTCATGCCCGATCCAGACCTGCGACGGGGTTACTACGAACTCGGCGTCGACGCCCTGGCACCCCTTCGCCTCGAAGCCGCCTTCGCGGAACTGGCCTCGACGATCTAAGCGACCTCGGAGAAGAGTGACCGACTGGCACAAGTCGGTCCAGCCGCAAACAACACAACAGCGCCGTCCCTAGCTCGTGGCAACAGGGTGGTCCGATAGACCTGGCAAGCGACAGTTCGTATGGGCGTTCAGCCAACCACGTCGATTCGGCACCGCGGACCTGGTGCAGCGGCGACCCGGGCATCGAGGGTAAGAAGCGTGGCGCCAAGCGCCTCCGCCAAGGCGACGTAGGCAGCGTCCCACCCTCGGACTGTCGCTCGCAGCTCCCAGATCCGGTCGAGTAGGGGCTGGTGACCGAACCGCTCCCCCGGCCACTCCCGAAGGTCCTCGACAGCCTGGGCTGCGGCGGTCGGGTCCAGTCGGCCTAGATGGTGATCACGGCGAATGACGCTCATGACTTCGACATCGACAATGTGCGGCGCAGCGTGATCGGGATCGGCGGACAGTCGGTGGCGAACGCTTTCCGCCAGGGTCCCATCGGCGACGACCTCGTATAAACAGGATGCGTCAATGACCAGCACTCGGCCACGGCCCGCGAACCTCATCGAGCGCCGCCAAGACGTCGGCACGGTCGATGCCTGATGGACGCCGCCGCGTGCGGGCGAGCCACTCTTCGATCGTGGGGCGCGAGGCGAGGCGGGTAGCTTCCCGACGGAGGAGCTCAGGGACGGTCAAGCCAGCCTCGACCGCTCGGCGCCGGAGCGCTGCGTACACGTCGTCGTCCAAGTCCCTGATCTGGATGGTCTTAGGCACGGCTCAATCGTATCATGCGCCTACGCATCAGCCCATGCATCAACGCGCCAGATAACCGAGAGCTGGAGCAAGCAAGATCGACAAGGCACGAGGGGGACTGTCATTTTCCTCGGCGTTGTACACAGACGCAGACAGCGCATACAAGCGACCAGGGGCGGGTCGCCGACCTTCAAGGCGGCAGCACAGCAACGGCAGCCGCCTCATCGTGTACGACAACCTTGGCGGCGGTAACCAGCACTTCAATTCGAGCCGACCAACCACGACGGCTTCTACAACATCCGCAACCAGTCAACGGCACATGCCTTGACTAGGAGGGCGGCCCGAGCGCGGGCCAAGGCCCTACGTCAACCAGTGGGGACTGCAAAGGCCAGAGCACCCAGGAGTGGCGTCCGATGTACTGGGGACCCGATCCGGGCGCGATGGCGCTCCTCAACTTATAAACCTCGATGGGCATGGACATACGCGGTGGATTCCCCCTCAATGGAACAGGGATCGACGTCTGGCCGTGCACCGGCGCTGACAACCAGAAGTCACCACTGGAATACCTCGGTTTCACCCTGGTAACGGCCTGACCGGGCACTCGCATGGGCGACTACGGACATGACAGAGCCTCTCCCCGGCGCCTCCCCCCTCGAGCACCGTCTTGTGGCCGAAGCGGTTGAAGGACTGAAAGACCATGCCGACGTCGGCCCGTAGCCGTGCCAGGTCCCATCCCTCCTCCGGCAGGGCCTTGCCGTCGAGGCTGATCGAACCGCTGTTGATGGTCTCCAGCCGGTTGATGCACCGGCACAGGGTCGACGTGCCTGACCCCGATGCCCCCACCACGACGACGACCTCGCCGGGGTCGATGTCGAGGGTCACCCCCCCCCGAGGGCGTCCAGGTCCAGGTCCAGGTCCAGGTCCGGTGTGATGTGCTATTGGGTGCCCTCGGCGCGGTGGAGTGAAAGGCTGTGGGCGAAGGAGGTCCAAATGGTCGAACCGCTGCGCTGGGGAGTAATCGGCTCGGGTGCCATCGAGATATTGTCAAGAGTTGTGGATGAGATTTTTGGGGCGGCGTCCCTTCCGGGCATCAGCTGCTGAGTTTCACCTCCTTCTGCTCGGCGTCTTCAAAGGCGGCTTTTGACGGAGTTGTCCGGGCGACAGAAGGTCCGAAATTGCGATCGGCTCGTCGCAGCATGGGCACGTAGCCCCGGGGCCGAGACGGCGGCACCATGTGTTGCAGGCGTCGCATCTCTGCTGACCGAGGTATCGGGTGTCGCACTCCGGGCAGGCGTAGACGGTGTCGGAGCGGGCGACGACCGGTTCGACGGGAGCGGCCTGCTTGGCCC
>JALYXV010000403.1 GCA_030947025.1 Actinomycetota bacterium
GGGCCAGTCCCTGGCTGCCGTGGCCAAGGCCCACAGCGTCGACCCTCAGAAGGTGATCGATGCACTGGTGGCTGACGCCCGCAGCGAGTTGGCCGCCGCGGTCAGCGGCGGCAAGTTGACCCAGGCCCAGGCCGACCAGGCCGGGGCTAACCTGACTCAACGGATGACCGACCGCGTGAACGAGGTGGGCGGCCACCACGGCGGGTAGCGCATACGGCCCCAAGCGGCGGATTCAGGAGCCCGGGACTAGCTGAACGCATCAGCCATCGGCCTGTAGGAGGTCGGGTTGACGGCGCGAGACACCGAGCTGCTGGTCTACGCCCTGCTCGCTATCGGTGGGATCGTGGCCCTGATCACGGTCGCAAAGATGCACGCCTTCCTGGCGCTGACCACGTGGGCGATCTTCGTCGGGCTGATCGCCGGGCATGGCACCACCGAGACGGTCACCTCGTTCGAGAACCGGGTCGGCAACAGCCTCGGCTATGTCGGGTCATCGCGGCCCTTGGGCCGAGCGGTCGCCGCCACCGGCACGCCCATCCATTCCATGGCGCCGCTGACGAAGCTGGTCTGGTTTCATGAGCATGAGCCGGCGGTGGTGCTCGCGGCCCGCCCGCTGGGTTGGGATCAAGGAGTACGTCCTGGGCCGGCTCACCGGGAGTGCGTGATGGACCGCTCGATGGCGTCCACGACCGGCCTGTTCGACCTGGAGACCGGTGATTGGTGGCCACCGGCCCTGGGCGTGGCCGGCGTCGACCGCGAACAGCTACGGCAACACCGCCTCCACCGAGGGTTCAGCATTTGGCGCCGCCCTGCTCGGCATGTGGGGCCTGGACCTGATTGACAGCCGGAGCTGGCGGTTGAGCGGACCGTGGCCGATGGCTCATTGGCTCATTGGCTCATTGGCTCATTGGCTCATTGGCTCATTGGCCTAATGGCTGCTGGAGGCCTGCCACAGGTTGATGTCGCCCTCGGTGGCGTACTGGTCGATCTCCGCCAGCTCCTCGACGGAGAATTCGAGATGGTCGAGCGCGCCCAGGTTCTCTTCCAGCTGGGCGACACTGCTCGCTCCGATCAGGGTCGACGTGACCCGCTGATCGCGGAGGGTCCAGGCCAGCGCCATCTGGGCAAGCTTCTGGTGCCGGCGTTGGGCGATGTCGTTGAGGGCCCGGACCTTGGCCAGGTTGGCGTCGCTCAGCATCCCTGATCGCAGCGAGCCACCCTGGGCGGCCCGGGATCCGGGCGCGACGCCATCGAGGTAGCGACTAGTCAGGAGACCCTGGGCGAGGGGAGAAAAGACGATGCAGCCCGCGCCCACGTCAGCCAAGGTGTCGAGCAGGCCGTGCTCGATCCAGCGGTTCAGCATCGAGTACGACGGCTGATGGATCAGCAGCGGGGTGCCGAGGTCACGGAGTATCGAGGCGGCCTCTGCCGTTCGCTCGGACGCGTAGGACGAGATGCCGGCGTAGAGGGCCTTGCCTTGGCGCACTGCCGTGTCCAGCGCCCCGATGGTCTCGGCCAGCGGCGTGTCGGGATCGAAACGATGGGAGTAGAAGATATCGACGTAGTCCAGTCCCATCCGCGCCAGGCTCTGATCGAGGCTGGCCAGCAGGTATTTGCGGGAGCCCCATTCGCCGTAGGGGCCAGGCCACATGTCATATCCGGCCTTGGTCGAGATCACCAGCTCATCGCGGTACGGACGGAAGTCGTCCGCGAGGATGCGCCCGAACGTGCTCTCGGCCGAGCCGTACGGCGGCCCGTAGTTGTTGGCCAGGTCGAAGTGGGTGATGCCCAGATCAAATGCCCGGCGCAGGATCTGGCGGCTCGTTTCGAGCGGCCGCTCCCCGCCGAAGTTTTGCCACAGCCCGAACGACACGGCCGGCAGTTGCAGACCGCTGCGGCCGGACCGCCGGTAGATCATGGCGGAGTAACGGTCGTCGGACGGGAGATACGCCATCTCAGATCAGTCCTCCTCGGTTTGGGACTTCACCAGCTTCGCGCCCGTCCGCTCGGAACGGGGAGGCTCAGCCCGGCGTGCGACGCAGTGACTTGATCAGCTGCTGTGAGGGCGTGAACAACCGCCGCACCGTCAGCTGGGCGGCCACAAGGGCGGCGAACGCATTGCCACCCAGCAACATGTACATCACCACCAGCTGCAGCCGGATGGCCAGCAGGGGCGACGCCCCGGCCAGGATCATGCCCGTCATGGCGCCCGGCAGGGCGACCAGACCGACCACCTTGGTCTGGTCGACGGTCGGGAGCATCCCGTTCCTGAGCGATGACCGCAGCCAGGGCAGGGCCGCCTGGCGGCTGCTGTGGGCCAGAGAGAGCCGGGCTTCGACCTCTCGCCGGCTGGCCGCCAGGTCGTCGTGGAGCCTGGTCATCACGAGCGACGTGGTGTTCATGGCGGCGGTGATGATCATGGAGCCCAGCGGGATGATGGCCCGGGCGGAGACGGGCACGATCCGCAGGACGGCCAGCACGCCGAGCGTTCCTGCCGTGGCGACCGAGATGGCGGCCGCGGCGACCATCTTGCTGCCCGGGACCCGTTTGGCCCTTCCCGCCGAGGTGAGGCTGGCAGTTGCCACCATCGCGGCCACCGCCACGATCGTCAGGCCGCCGTGGCCCTTGAAGATGAAGTCGAGGAGATAGCCGACCGCGACCAGCTGGACGAAGGACCTGACGGTGGCGACCGTCATGTCCTTCTCCAGTCCGACCCGCTGCCAGCGGGAAACGCCGACGGCGACGGCGACCAGCAGCAACGACAGCGCCACGTCCGCGAACGTCACCGGGCCAGTAAGGGCCGATCCTGCCGGTGCCGCTCCCGGTGCCGCTCCCGGTGCCGTTCCCGGTGCCGTTCCCGGTGCCGCTACCGGTGCCCCGCCTATGACGGCGACGATCACGAGCGTCATGGCTCCTCCGACGGCCGCAATGGTCGGATTTCGATTACCTGGTCGGCCAGCTCGGCCTGGCGTGGGTCGTGGGTCACCATGACCACGGTGAGTCCGGAATCAGCCAGTTCCCGGATCAGTCGTTCGATCCCTCCCTTGCTGGCAGTGTCGAGGGCCGAGGTAGGCTCATCGAGCGCGAGCACATCGGGACGGAGCGCCAAACTGCGGGCCAACGCCATTCGCTGCGCCTCCCCTACCGACAGCCGGTCGGCCTCCCGGGTGGCCAGCATCGGGTCGAGCCCCACCCGTGGCAGGAGGAACGGCGTGTCCCCGCCGACGTTGTCTGTGACCGTGCCGGGAAAGGTCACCGGCACCTGCCCGACGCTCTGGACCCGGCGGCGCAGGTCGAGGACGTCATAGGACCGCACATCCCGTCCTTCGAACAGCACGACCCCGTTATCGGGGTCGTCCAGCCGGTTGAGGAGGCGCAGCAATGTGGTCTTGCCCACCCCTGACGGTCCCACGATGGCGGTGAGGCCCTCGGCCGGGATAAGAGCGGAAAAGCCCTCGACTATGGGGCCGTCATCACCGTCGACCCTCACGTCCTGGTACTCGAACCGAGCCGTCACCCCACCATGCTTACCAACGCCCCGGACTGGTGACCCTGTCGTCCGGCCGCCAGCGAGTCCGCGAGTCAGCGAAACGCGCCGATGCCCGTGATGTCCCGACCGACGATGAGAGCCTGAATCGTGGCCGTGCCCTCGAAGGTGTGTACCGCCTCGATGTCAGCCATGTGACGGATGACATGGTTTTCCAGCAGGATCCCGTTGCCGCCCAGAAGATCGCGGGCTTCCGCGATGACGGTCCGGGCCTTGCTGGTGTTGTGCAGCTTGGCCAGGCCCGCGATGGTCGGCGAGAGTCGCCCCTCGCAGTCGAGGCGGGCGATCTGGAGGCAGTACAGCTGCATGGCGGTGACGTCGGCCAGCATGTAGACCAGCCACTGCTGCACGATCTGGAAGCTGGCCAGCGGCTGGCCGAACTGAAGGCGCCCCTTGGTGTAGGCGAGAGCGGTGTCGTAGGCAGCGACCGCGTGCCCGGAGCCATCCACGCACATGCGCTCCGCGTGCCCGCCAGCACCTTGGCCGCGTCCTTGAACGAGTTGGCCCGCGGGAGGCGGTCATCGGCCCGCACCCGAACGTCGCGAAGGCGGATGTCGGCCTGCCAGATGGCCCGAAGGGAGGCTTTGCCTTCGATGACACGGGCGTCGTAGCCCGGAGTGTCCTTCCCCACCAGGAATCCCTTGACCTGGTCGTCGGTCGTGTCACGAGCCCACACCACCACCACATCGGCGATGGTGGCGTTGCCGATCCACCGCTTCTCGCCGTTGATCACGTAGTCGTCGCCGTCCCGGCGGGCCTTGGTCTCCAGCGCAATGGAGTCGGAGCCGTGATTGGGCTCGGTGAGGGCAAAGGCGCCGATCTGGTCCAAGCGGGCCAGGCCGGGCAGCCAGCGCTGCTTCTGGCCTTCGGAGCCGAGCAGCGCGATCGAACGCATGGTCAACCCGGCCTGTACCGCGAGGAACGTCCCGAGGCTGCCGTCGCCTCGGCTCAGCTCCATCTGGATCAGACCGGCCGAGAGGGGATCCATGTCAGGGCATCCGTAGCCCTCGATGGCGTCGCCGACGATCCCCAGGCCGGCCATCGTCTTCACCAGCGGCCAAGGGAACTCGGCCCGTTCCCAGTAGCCACCAATTTACAGGGAGCACGTCTTGCTCGACGAAGCCGCGGGTGCGCTCAAGGTAGTCCAGCTGCTGGGCTGTCAGCTGATCCCGGACGAACAGGAAGTCGGTGGCGAGGTCCTGCCCGACGGTGTCGTTCCTCATAGCAACAGCCTTGTGCCTACCCGGGTAGGCGCCAGACGACACTCGCATTCTGCAGTGGTCGGAGTCGGCATCGATCCGACGACCTCGCGCTTTTCAGGCGCGCGCTCTACCGACTGAGCTATCCGACCGCGGTCCTGACGGGATTTGAACCCGCGGCCTCCGGCTTGACAGGCCGGCGTGCACTCCAAACTGCACCACAGGACCAACACAACCCCAACGCGGGGCTTGCCGAGAATACACGGCGCCATCAGAGGTGCCCGTCGAAAGACGGTCATGCACTCTCCGCGCCCCGGTCGTGGTAGGCGCGCAGGACGGCCTGGGCGATCAATCTGGGTTCAGATTGGGCGGTCACCGGAATGATGACCCAGCCCGCACCGACCAGCCGAGCCCGCCGGTTGCTGTCGTGGTCCAGGTCCGAGGGGGAGCTGTGATACCGGTAGCTGTCCCACTCCACACCGATCTTGCATTCCACGATGGCCCGATCGAGGCGGTAGGCGTGCCCGTCGACGACGATCCGGAACTGCCGCCGCGCCGACGGCAACCCGAGGCGGTCCCATAGGCGGTTCATCTCCGTCTCGAAGTCACTGTCGTCGGGTCGGTAGCCGGCGATCCGCTCCGCCAGGATGTGGTGGACCGGCAAGAGTCGCCGCCTGCCGCCCGAGGCCGCAAGGTGGATGACCAGCCGCCGGAGCCGCTCCAGGTTGACCAGCCGCCGTCGGATGGCGGCGTCCACGCACTGGCCCAACTGGGTCGGGGAGAGCGTGCCGGCCAAGTCGATGATGGTCCGTTCTGGTGTCGTGACGGGTATGCACCCAGAGTCCGTCCTCTCCCCGTCAGAAAGCCGGATCCGGTGAGCGGTGACTCCCGCGATTCGGACCTGGCGCCCGCTGGTGAGATGGATCCCGGCCCGCTGCCGATCACTGTGTCGCAGGTTCCACACCGCCGCGGCCGTGGCGTGCGAGGCGACCGCATCATGGCCGGCGCTCAAGACCGCGGCCAGGACCGCTTGTTCCCAGCTGATCGGCGCTCCGGCCAGGCGGTAGACGTTGTCTCGCATGCAGAAGAGGATGCCGTTGGCCACCCGGCGGCGCACTTGCCTGATTGTGAGACCGATCCGACAAAGCTGCTCGGATGTGATGAGGCCGAGTTGGCGATTTGCCACCTTGTCCAGCGCAGATGTCACATGGTGCATTCTGACGACACCCAGTGACACTCATCCCGGGACTGTTCTGTGCAAATCGGGTACGCATACGGTCACCGATTTGCACACAACGGGTCAGGCTCGGCCGAAAGCGGTTCGAGTGCGGCACCCCCAACGGGATTCGAACCCGTGCTGCCGCCTTGAAAGGGCGGTGTCCTAGGCCGCTAGACGATGGGGGCCCGGTTCCGGGAAGTTAGCTTGTCAGCCGACGCGAGAGGGCGGGTCCCATTCCGTTCCCCCTGCGGTATCACGTAGCTTCACCCGGAGCGACACCAACCGGTCGCGAATGCCGTCGGCCTCGGCGAAGCGCCGGCCCCGACGGGCGGAGTCCCGCAACGCCAGCAAACACTCGACGTACGGGCCGATCACCACCCGTGGGTCACGGGCCCCGACCCGGGCCAGTTCGCCGAGTCGCACGATCATCCGGCGCAGGGCGCCCCGTCCCCGGTCTTGTTCGTCGGACTCAAGCGTGTCGGCGCTCCACGCGGCCAAGGCGTCGTCGAGCTCGAGGATGGCGCGCACCGCCCCGTCGACATCGCGCCCGGCCACGGCGGCGTCGAAGTCCGACTCCTGTTGCCGGAGCATGGTCAGTAACGGGCTTTGAGCCGACCCAGCCGCCCCAGCCGACCCAGCCGCCCCAGCCGCCCCAGCCGCCCCAGCCACCCCGCCCGCCCCGCCCGCCGAGCCCCGACCGGGGTTGGCAGCCACACCCGGGACCGCCAACCCCTCTGAGCCAGCCAACGCGGCCGCCATGGCCACCAGGGCCGAGATCGGTACCGTCACCCCGGCCGGGATCACCGACGACTGGCCGTCCCGGCGCACCGTCACCTGTCCCAGTCCCACCACCGTGGCGGTGCGGGCGTCCAGGTCGAGCACGCACCCGGTGTGCTCGTCCACGCCGAGCACGAACGCCCCCGGGGGCAGCTGCGCCTCCAGCAGACGGAGCCGCCGTTCGCCCAGGTAACAAAACCGGGTGTCGTGGTTGCCGCCCTCGGCGTTGTCGTAATGGGGGATGACCGCGACCGGTAGGCCGACCGGGCTCAGCAGGTCCAGGCCCTCGGCCCAGACTGGGTCGGCGCCGACCTTGTACACCTCGTAGACCGGCACGGTGACCAGGCCGAGCGTCAGGGCGGCGGCGCTGGCGAAGGTGACCACCCCGCCGTGGGCGACCTTGTCGGCCAGCAGGTCGGGTATCTCGGTGCCGGCCCACTGGCGCAGCGTGAAGGTCGGGCTGCCCGGGCCGGCGAACACCCACTGGGCCTGGCGGATCCGAGCCAGGGCCGTCTCCCGCGGCACCGGATCGATCCCGGACCGCCGGAAGCTGGCCACTTCGACGGTGCGGCCGACGCTGCGCTGGAAGTAGTCGAGGGCCCGGGTGGAGATGTCGTCGGCGTTCTCCTGGAAGCCGTACGGGGTGTCCAGCAGCACCGCTGGCGCGGCCGGGTCGAGCCGGGCGAACACCTCCCGATGGGTTTTCACCATGGTCGGGCTGGTCTCGCCCGAGCCCATGATCACCACCAGCCGCGGCCCGCTCATCGGGAGGCTGGCGCAAACTCGTGCAGCAGGTTGGCCACCTCGGCCGGGTGCTGGACATGGACGTCGTGGTCTGCGCCCGGGAACCGCACCACTCGCAGCCGGCCCGGCGTCACGCCCGCCTCGGCCTGCCTGATGCCCTCGTCGTCGGCCAGGGCCGAGGCGATGAGCAGCACCGGCACGGGCACGAGGGGCCAGCGCTCGGGCGGGTGGTGCTCCCACAGGTGGCGCACGACCTGAAGGTGACGGTCGAGGGTGAGCCACGGGGCGATGGTGCCGTCGGGGCACGCTTCCATGTTGGCCAGCGTTCCCCCCACGCCGGCGGGGGACCAGTCGGGATGCCAGGTCCGGATCATGGTCTCGAACTCCCCGGCCGTGATGCCCGTGAGCCGAGGGGGGGTCATAGCCGCCCGGCACTTGGACCAGTTGGGGAAAAGCCGGCCCATTTCCAGGGTGCCCCCGTCGACGCACGCGATGGCGCGTGTGGCGAGGGGATGGCGTGTCGCCAGCTCGAGCGTGACATTGCCACCCCAGCTTTGCCCGGCCACGAGCGGCCGGCGGTCGTCCTCTGTCCAGCCCAGGCCGTCGATGAGCGCGGCCAGATCGGCGCTGACGGTGGCGAAGTCATACCCGGTGTCGGGCTTGTCGGAGAGGCCGTGGCCCCGCTGGTCGACGGCGGCGACGGGATGGCCGAGATAGGCCAGGCGTTGGGCCACGCCGTCCCAGGTGCGTGCGTTGGACGCCAGCCCGTGGACCAGGAGCACCGGCACCCCGGGCCCCTCCTGGTTGACGCTGCGCACCGCCAGCTGCACACCGCCGGTGCCCGGCAGGCGAGTGTCGACGGTGGCGGTCACAGCGGGTCGGTGGCGGTCACAGCGGGTCGGTGGCGGTCA
>JALYXV010000420.1 GCA_030947025.1 Actinomycetota bacterium
CGTCGACGCCGCCGGGAACCTGTTCATCGCCGACAGCGGCAACAGCCGCATCCGGCGGGTCGATGCCCGTACCGGGATCATCACCACCATCGCGGGCAACGGCCAGTTCGGTTTGGCCGGCGTCGGCCGTGCCCGGGGGCGGGGATCATCGTGGGCGCCGACCAGGTGACGCTGAACTTGGACGGGCATCGCATCTTCGGCTCCCCGATCGCCCAGAGCGGCCAGTACGCCGGGGTATTGGTGTCGGGTCACACCGGGGTCACGGTGACCGGCGGTCAGATCGACCACTTCTCCGGTGGGGTGGTACTGGTCAACACCACCCATACCACGGTGTCGAACATGGTCATCCGGGACAACGTGGGCACCTACGACCTGCTGGCGTACGGCGACGGGGTGGCGTTGTTCTACTCGTCCCACAACACCATCACGGCCAACAAACTGATCGGCAACGGGACCTACGACAACATGAGCGTGCTCGGCCGGCTGTCGGACTACAACCTGATCCAGAACAACCTCATGGCCGACAACGTCAGCATCGACAACGGCGGAATCACCGGCATCGGCGAGAACCTGCACTCCAACGCGTTCGCCGACCCGAACTTCCCCGACCGGGGGGCATCACTGGTCGGCAACCAGATCATCGGCAACACCATGCTACGGGCCTACGCCAACGGAATCTCCAACCTGTCCAACACCCAAGCCCAGATCATCAACAACACCGTCAAGGACTCCGGGCAGGGCGACCCGAACAATGGCTACGGCATCGGCATCCAACATCTGAACGCCGCGACCTTCCAAACCCAGGACCTGGTCCAAGGCAACACCGTGCTGAACAACTCCCAAAACGGCATCTTCAGTTCCGCCTTCGCCAACCGCTACATCGCCAACACGGCGCTCGGCAACGGGTTTTTCCAATTCGCTTCCAGCCATGCCGACCTCTACGAAAACACCCAGAACGGGGCCTGTGTAAACGTTTGGCTTGGGAACACGTACAACTATGCCGCCCCGGCATGTACCACCCTCGGTGGCCACCACATCAACCCACCGCCCACGCCGCCCGGCCCTGTGGTATCCGCCCACGCCGCGCCCCGCAAAGCCGCCCCGACCGACGCGCCGACCCGAACGCCGTACCGTCGTGGAAACTGACCACCGGTCCTCCCTCAAACGAGGCCGCACCCCACGCCACCGCGGCGCCTCCCGCCCTCAGGTCGTCGACCGCTCGCTCACAACAGCCAACCGGACGGGCTTACACTACCGCGGTGATAACACGCCCATAACGCCCGACACTGCATCCGCACGGGACGGAAGAAGGGGGCACATATGTGCCGAACCTCGCCGACGTCGGCGAAGCCGGCGGCGGTGAGCATGTCGAGGAGCTCCTCCCCCACCAGGTGCCTGTGCCGACATCGAGGAACCCTGCGCCTGAGGCGGCGAGGCGTTCGCCCAGCTGGTCGAAGAAGGGCCCGAACCCACGCCCACCACCGCGGTCTGCGGCTCACCGAGAATCTCCCGGACGACCTCGGCCAGCACGTCGCGTACCAGGGGCTCGACCGGTAGCTCCTCGTTCTGGACCCGCGCGTAGGCGGCCAGCGCAGCCAGCGCTTCCAACGACGTGGCCAACCGCACCGCCGCGGCGATCGGTGCCTTCTCCGCCATGACAACTCCGTCTCTCTCGCCGGCAACTCCCGCTCATATCATGCCCATCTGCTCACGCAGAAAGGAAACAACCCAGCACGCCGAGAGGGTCCTCCACGGTTGGCCTACGGAACGGACGGGTTGTTCTCTAGACGCGGGGGGAAAATGGGAGCGGGTCGACCGACACGCCGGTTGACGAGAACAGGCGCCACCTGCCGATAAGCGATGTCGAGGGTTCCGAGAGTTTGGGAAGCATGTACCACCCGCGATCACCGAACCCCGCCTAATGGCCCGGCCCAACTTGGCCCAAATCGGACGACGCAGCAAAACTGGGAGAGCGAAACGATCACCAGAAAAAGCTGAGCAATCCTCAGTCGCTCCATCGCACGATGGGGACCCCAAGAGGTGGTATACCGAAGATCGAGGCGAGCCCGATCCGTCGGGGCGTGCGGAGCCCTGACTTGGAAACCCTGATGCTGCCCTTGGCGAAGGGCAATGTCCGGTGAGGGCACAGCGCGATCTCCGGCTCAAATCGCCATTCCGAAATGGAAGGGGGGTTCGGTATTCTACGCCACCGCAAGCATTTCCCCCTGCGGGTTGCTGGCTATGCCGTGAACGTCCCCAGATCACACCGTTCTGAACGGAAAACAACAAAATCTGACCGACATTCTCGCGGCCGAGTCTTCAGCTTCCCGAACGGGTGCCAGGGGAGGTGGTGAACCACGCCGCGATGAGGGCAACACAGGCCAGTCCGATTATGGCGATGCCGTGCTTGACGTGGTGACGGGTGCTCCCTGCTTGATGGCCGGGGAAGAAGCTCGGCAGTCCAGCTGCGGTCTGGGTGAAGTACAGGATGGCGATGATGACGAGCACGACGGCGGCCGCGAGGCAGAGGCCCGTGAGAGGTCGGAACTTGACGGTGCTCTTCACGCGTGGATCTCCTGTGGAGTTGGGAGGCAGTGCACATCCGTACAGGACTGCCATGCGACCAGGCGCCGGCGACGAGACAAGGTCAGGCACTCTCGGATGGACGGCAAGGTCATGTCGCTGCATGGTACCTATCCACCTGCACCACCTTCGACCATGGCACCGCTTCGCCCCGGCGGGCGATGACGTCGTGGGCCCGTGGCTGATCCGGGTTACTGCGCCCAGACGGCCATTGGCGTCATTAGCCTCGGCTATTCATTAGCCGGTGGTTTGATGCAGCGAAAGGGCGGGTATCCGCGAAAAGGTGTTCCTGGTGGGGGACGATTGGGTTGCGACGCCTAATCCCCCCACCAGGAGGTTTCACCTTGAGAGTGAAGCTTAGTGGTCCTTTTTCAGAAGTTGTCGCGTGAATCCTGGGGGTCGTTGTCGAGGGCGTCGGTCCATGCGGCGATGTCGAGGTATAGGCCGCAGGTGCAGTCGAGGGCTTGTTCGGGTGTGCCGGTGAAGCTGCCCGTGGGAAGGATGGAGTCTTCGTAGCCGTCTTTGCTGGCGAGGTAGATGGCGAAGCCCCAGTTGTCCGGGGATCCAAGGTAGCGGAGCCGGCACAGCGATAGTGAGTCGTCCTCGGTGGTGGCGCCGTCGAGGTAGGCGAACATGGCCCGGTAGCGGATGCTCAGGTCGCTGAGCTGGGGCCAGCGTTGTCGGCGGTGGGCGTCGAGGCGTTCGGCCAGGGCGGCTCGGGTGCCGTCAGGGATGGGCATCGCCGCCGATGGTACGCGTCGTGCGGTGTTGGGTTCAGGTTCTACACGGCGCGGGCGCGGTGGGTTTCGAGCCGGGCGAGGAGCTTGTCGAGGTCGTCGCGTCCGAACGTCCAGTCGAATGGGTCGGCCACCGCGTTGTAGCGGGTCTCGAACGCCGCGAGGCGCGCGACGATCTGGTCGAGGTCGGTGAAGTCGTTGGGGTTCACGACTTTTCGTTGCACGATAGAAAAGTAGATTTCGCACTGGTCGAGCCACGACGCGTGCACCGGGAGGTGGATGAGCCGCAGGTTGGCCCATTGGCCTTCCAGGCGTTTCACCGACGCCTGGCCTCGATGCGATCTGCCATTGTCGACTATCCAAAAGACGCGCTCGGCGCTGGCGTAGGGCTCGGCGGTCATGACCTGTTCGACGAGCCGTCCGAAGGGCACGATGCCGGTGGTGTCCTCGCAGCGGCCCATGACCCGGGCGCGATGCACGTCATAGGCGGCCAAATAGGCCAACGCCCCGCCCCGATCGTACTCGTGCTCCACGCGCATCAGCCGGGCCTTGCCCGGCGGGAGTGTCGGGTGGCAACGGCAGCGGGCCTGGATGCTGGTCTTTTCGTCCGCGCAGATCACGAACTCCTTGGGACCCAACGCTTCCCCCTCGAATATCCGGGCGTAGAGGTCCAACGCCGCCGCCGCCGCCTTGGCCGCGAAGTCCGGGTCCCGGGGGAAGATCCACATGCGATGAAACCATGGGCGGATGGCGTCGCCGTGCAGCACCCGCCATACCGTGGCCGGCGAGATGGCCGCCACCACCGACCTGGCCATCAGTTCCGCGGCCAGCTCGGCGCAACTCCACCGAGACAAAGGCACCCCGCTGGTCGCGGGCAGCTCACAGGCCAGCTCCTTGATCTCAACTCTCTCCAGAGGGGGAAAAACGTCGGGGTCGACCCGACCGCTTCCGCTCCCTCAAGCCCTTCATTCCTTCCTCGAAGAAACGCTTACGCCACTTGATCACCGTGTTCAACGCCACCCCGAGATGCTCCGCGATGCGGGCGTTGTCCACGCCGTCGGCCGCCTCCAGCACAATCCACGCCCGGGTGACCATACGCTGCTCGGCGGTCTGGCGGCGGACCAGCAACTCCAGCTCGTGGCGATCCTCGCCGCAAAGATCGATAACGAACGGGCTTCGCCTGGACATCGCACCTCCCGTGTGCGACCCGACCGCCCAGCCACCTGCTCCCCTCCGCACCCATCAGCTTACACGCGTGTAGTTCCGCGGAGGACCACTTAGCGAGCCCAATAACGCTCAGAAAAGCTGGGGCTGATGCGAGTTTGGGGCAGTCTCGGGTATTCCCACTTGGCCGGTAGATGCATTTTCGACCTATGCATGGTACCCTCCGTTGATTTTCGTCGGCGCGACCTGTGTCGGGCGGAGCGCCACGGTGGTACGTGGCCAGATGGGAGGAATTCATATGTCTCACGGATTGAGCATCTCCGGCCGGTGGGGCAGGCGTCTGGCACCGCTGGTGGCCACGACGACGCTGGTGGGCGGACTGTTCGCCTTGAGCGGGCAGGCCTCGGCCAACGTGACGGCCGACACCGGCGCCGCCTACGGCGTATACGCCCACATCTCCTTGTTCGGCACCCTCCAAACCCCGTTTGGACCGGCGCCCACGGTCACCCTTCCTTCGGGCGGCTCGACCGGCGTCACCGCCACTGCGTCCTCGGAAGACGTGACCTACGGACCGGCCACGTTCTTCGACTCAGGCGCGGAGTCGGTGACCACCAAGGGGACGATCGGATCGTCGGGGTCGGTCACGTCATCGACGTCCATCGCTAAGAAGACCCAGACGTCGGGGACCTGCCCGGGGACGGAGACGGCTTGTGTGTATGCCGGTCCCTTCACCGCCGATTCCATGGCCAGCAGTTGCACGACCACGCCGGGGGTGACCGGCAACGCCACGTTCTCCAATGGCAAGTTGGTGACCGCTACCGACACGAGCGGCAACCCGACCACCACGGTGTCCATACCCAACAGCCCCACGGCGAACTACACCGTCAGCGGGTATCTCTACGCCAGCTCAACCGACAAGGAAACCTTCACCTGGATCTTCAACGAGCAGACGACCAGTCACGGCGTGATAACCGTCTTCGCCGCCCACCAACAGCTGATCGGGCCAACGGCGGTAGGTGACCTCAAGATCGGCGAGTCGAAGTGCGGCGTGAGTTAGCCATCGCGGCTCGCACGGCCGACCCGAGGGGAGCGACCGTACGGGAGAGTCTCAACGTACGGCCTTGAGAGAGCTGTTGGGCAAACTTCACCTGGCAGATCGCCTGGGGCGTATTCCTGAGCCGGAAGCGCCCGTGTTCCAAACCGGGTGCCATACGGCGAGAAGAACTCCAAGGGCGATGAGCTCCATTCGCAGGTTCGGGCTCGTGCCGGCACTGGCGATCCTGCTGGCACCGCTGTCTCTGGCCGCCCCGGCCGCGGCTGCAACGGCGCCCACGGGCAAGGCCGCGCTCACGGCAAGGCGGCGCCCACGGGCAAGGCCGCGCCCACGGGCAACGCCGCCCCGGCGG
>JALYXV010000027.1 GCA_030947025.1 Actinomycetota bacterium
CAACCCATCCCGCCGGTGATCTTGGTTCGGTCGCGGCCGCCAACATGGATCCGCCTGTCGGACCGGAGCCACCCACCGACGTCTCGATGTTCGACCATGCCGGCGTAGTTCTTGGCGTCGATCACCCTCAGCCCCGACGAAGCGATGGCGAGATGGTCGATGTTGCCGCGGGTTCCCCGGACCTTCCGGTCATGCAGGAGCACGGCACGGTCCCCCAGGGCCCCAGGAGGTGGGCGGCGAGACGACGCTCACCATCGGAGCCCTTGGCCCAGGCCATCGTGGATTTCGGGTCGTCGGAAACGAACTTGACCACGCCGTCCAGGCGTCCCCACTTCTCCTCGATCCGCGCCTCGCGCCATTCATGCCGCCGCTGGTACTCCTGGCGGGCCGATCTCCCGCCACCCCGACAGCGGCCCTGCCAGGACCAGGGGCGAAACGATCGCTGCCGCGACCTCGACGGGTCTGGTTCCGTCGGCGCCCCCGGTGCGATCACCAAGACCAGCCGGTGCAGGTGCCGCGGCGATTTGTCGGCGTCCCACCACGCCTTGGTACCTGCCGGAAGGGCCACGCCGCACTGCGCGCACCTCGACGGGTATCGCAGTCCGTGGCCTCCGCCATGCGCCCCGCCTCGACGACGTGGTCGGATTCGCCTGGCCCGCCGGGGCGCCTACTTGGCTGAGGAGATCGAACGCCACGACGAGTTGATCCTGTCGCTCATGGCGGTGCGGGCCCCGGCGTTGCTGGCCGTCGCTGGTGTCGGCCCCGACATCGCGGCCATCTTGCTGATCGCGGCGGGCGACCACCCGCAACGGTTGCATAGCGGGGCTGCCTGGGCCCATCTGTGCGGCACCGCCACCATCCCCGCCAGCTCGGGCAAGATGACCCGCCGGCGTCTCAATTTCGCCGGTAACCGCCAAGCCAACCACGCCCTGTGATGGCGTAGCCGGCGTGCCCAAGAGTGGCGGAGACGACCTCGTGTGGGACGCCGGCGTTCAGTATGAGTGTCGCCGCGGCGTGACGGCTGGCGTGGAACCGGCGCCGACCGACGCCGGCCCGGATTGTCAGGTCGTGCCACCAGCGCAGACACGTTGCGGGGGTCGAGGCGGGTTCCTGTTGTTGAGGCGAACACCAAAGCCGGGTCCTCCCACACGGGTGCGGCGAGGCGCTCTTCCAGTTGTCGGATCCGATGGGTGCGGAGCGCTGCTACGACGAATTTTGGGAAATGCGACGGTCCGGCGGGCGGCGTCAGTCTTGGCCTCACGGATGGTCAGGGTGCCTGCGTCGAGGTCGACGTCGTCCCAGCGGAGGTTGAACGTCTTCCCTTGGCGGACACCGACGGCCAGCACCAGCACCGCCAATGCATCGAGGCGGTCGCCTCGGGCGACGTCGAGGACGGCCCGGGCCTCGTCGGGGTCCAAGGCATCGTCGAGCTTGGTCCCGGCACCCTTCGGGGGTCGACCAGGGGAGCCGCGTAGCGGCGCACCAACTGGTCCTTCTCGGCCCGTCCAAGAGCCCGGCGGAGGATGGCCCGGGTTTACTGGCGGGTGCGGGGCGACAGCCCCTGCGTCTCGAGCGCCCGCATCATGGCCTGGACGTGGATGGGCGACAATTTTGCCAGCGGGATGGCGCCGATGTGGGGAACGATGTACTTGCCGACCACCCAGCGGTAGCTGGCCTCGCTGCTGTCCTTCACCGTGCCTGGCAGCACGTTGTCAAGCCAGTGGGTCAGGTACTCAGCGGTCGTTCTCTTGTCATCCGTTACCGGCAGGCCGGCTGCGTGCCGTGCCTTGATCGCCTCGACCTTGAGCAGCACCTCGCGCTTGGTCCTCGCCTTGGCGGTCTTGCGGATCCGCTTTCCGGTCGCGCCCCGGCCCAGCTCGATGGCCGCGATCCAACCGCCATCGGCCTGCCGGTAGACGGATCCTTCGCCGGCGCCGCGTCGCTGGGCCATGGTGGCTGCCCTCCCCTCGCTCGCTCATCGAGGTCTGAGGCTCGGGTTACCAGCGTGGCTACCCTGTGGCTACCTTTTTGGCTTCCCGGACCGCAGGTCCGGGAGCGACACCCTTCTCTGACCTGCATGTTCTCAGCGCGCTCGGAGGGATTCGAACCCCCAACCTTCTGATCCGTAGTCAGATGCTCTAATCCGTTGAGCTACGAGCGCAGATGTTTGTCATGACCCTGAGGGGTTGGATCCACAGGCACCTTCGTCGACC
>JALYXV010000028.1 GCA_030947025.1 Actinomycetota bacterium
CCCCTGTCCATCGCCGCCCGCCCCCCGTCTCCGACCGCGTCCTGACAGTCGACCACCCATTCCGATTCCACCCGACAAGCCGCCACCGCCACTGCCACCGTAACGCCCGCCACTTCCTTCTTTCGTCGCGCCCTACTCCGACTACCGCCACCGACGACCAGGCAATCGACCAACACCAACGCCGACCGACCAACGCCACCGCACCGTCACCGGCACCGCACCCGCACCGCACCGTCACCGGCAGCCCAGCCGGCCGCCGCCACCGCCTGTCGCCGCCGCCCTCCCGGGCTGGCCTCGCAGCGGTCACCGCCCTGCTGCCGCCAGCCTCCACGGCACCACCCCGGGCCCGGCCGCCGGTCCTATCCTGGACAAGGTGAGCCTGGTCGTGCACCTCCCCGAGGACCTCGCCGCCCGAGTCGAGGCGGCCGCCGCACAGCGCGGTGTCTCCGCCGAAACCGTTGTCGCCCAAGCCGTCGCCGCCCACCTCCCCGCCCAACACGACGACGACGACGACACCGACCCGTTGGAGGCGTTCATCGGCTCTGGTGACTCCGGCGACCCGTCCTGGGCTGCCCGTGACATCCACCAGCTGCGCCACGAGCTGGCCGAGCGGCGCGACACCCAAACCTCCTGAGCCGGGCGCTTGGTGCTGCTCGTCGACACCAACATCTGGCTCGCCGCAGCCGACCGCCGCTCCGACCGCCACCCGGAGTGCACCAGCCTGCTGCGAGACCACCAAGGCGACCTGGCGGTGCCGGTGCCGGTCATCGCCGAAACGTCGTGGCTGATCCTGGACCGCCTCGGCCCGGCCGCCCACCACGACTTCCTGCAGCTGGTCGTCACCGGCCGGCTCAGCGCCGTGGACCTCGACACCGCCGACTGGCAACGCTGCGCAGAGCTGACCGACCGCTACGCCGATCTCCGCCTCGACCTGATGGACGCCTCGATCGTCGCCATCGCCGAACGCACCGCCACCACCACCATCGCCACACTCAACCACCGCGACTTCCGAGTCGTGCGTCCCCGCCACTGCGAAGCTTTCGAGCTGATCCCCTGACCTGGCCAACCGGTTCCTTCTTTCGCCGCCCAGTCGCCCGACGGCCAGCCCGATGGACCGCCAGACCGTCCCTGGCGCCTGAGAGACTGGTGCCGGTGACCTTCCCAGCCCCCGCCCGTCGAGAGCGCCTTTGGGGCCACTCAGCGGCCCTCCGGGCCGCCGTCGCGCTGACGGCCGCGGTCACCGTGTTGGTGGTCGGCCTGGCCGGGCTGTTCGCCTCGCCGGCGTCGGCCCGGCCGCTCACCAGGCCGGGAAACGCCGTCGCGGCCTCGACGGCTGCCGCCGGCCAGATGGTCGGCGCCCATCAGCCTGTTCTGGCTGGTCAGCGTCGGGCCAGGGCCCCCAGTTACGACCAGATGGCGGTGGGTTCTTGTGTTGCCGCAGAAACCGAACCGGCGCTCAGCGCAACAGAACGTGGTGGCGCGGGCGGGGGTTTGCATAGTCTTGACTTCGTGGTGCATCCGAACGGTGAAATCGTTCCCGTACCGGAGGGGCGGTAGGGCCGTCGCCGGTCGAGACCGGGAAAGGCTTCCAGTTCGAGGGCGGCAGCGGGGGTAATGGCTTGGAACCGCGGGTGGCAGATGTGAGGATCATGGATCCGGTCAGGACCGGGAAATATCCCTACCCCGAGGGGTACGTGACCTATGGCAACGGCTCGCAGACCGTGAACCCCTGGACCGGTCAGACCGTGTCGAGCGCGGACCCCTGGGCGCACTGGCCGTGGAGTCCGTGATGACCATCGAGGAGCTGCTGAAGAGCCCGCAGCGGCGCCATCACGCTGCGATGCCCGAGACGGACGCGTTGACAGAAGTGGACGGACTGCAAGAGGCCGATCTCGTTGATGGCCGACTCCTCATGAGCGAAGCGTCGCTTGTCGTCCTGTTCGATCTCCGCACCGCCCTGCAGTTCCGAATGGCCAACACGGCCGTCTTGGTGATGCGTGACGTCGGCAAGGTCGACTGGACGGGCGGTGGAACGAATCGGTTCCGGCGAGTTGCGCACTACGTGATGGGTTCGAAGCCCGACGTCGACGGAGGCCTCTTCACGCTCGAGCTGGTGTGGTTGCGCGGATGGCGCCTGAGTGCAGTGGCCGGGTCCGCGGAGTTCTCCGTGGGTGACGTGCCTGATCTGCCGGAGGCGCCACCGAACTTCGTAGAAGACGACGAGCGAACGATCGTCGCTGGCATGCCGGCTTGGGGCTCGGTGTTCAAGCCTGAGTGGGCGACGTTCGTACACCCATCACCGATGTCGAGTTGATCAGCTGGCTCGGGACGGTGAGGGTGTGCGCGTGGCTTCGACAGGCGGTCGAGGACTTGATCGCGTTCGGGTGAATCAGCGCGGTTGGCCGCACCGGTTCCGGGTGACGATCCATACCAATGGCGGCGCCGCGTTGACCTATCCCGTCGTGTCGTGGTTGTCCCCGGAGAAGGCGGTGGCGATGGCGGTGACGGCTCATCTCCGTCGGCATCCTGTTGAGCAGCCGGCGGCCCGTGTGCGGGATGTTGAGGTGGCCGATCTCGGTCCTGTCGGCCGCGACGCTCAGGGTGGTCATGGCTCTCGACGGTGCCGATATCGTCGACCGAATGGAGTTCTGACCGCTCAGCCGAGGTGGCGGTGTGGGGTGCACGAGCAGGATTTGCCCCGTGACCTGCGGCGATGCCCCGATGCAAGGATGGCGGCTGTGTGGACCACTCTGCGCTTCCTCGTCTTCCGGTGGGCACTCAGGATGCTGCGACTCGGGCCGAAGGCCAACACCGACGACATCGAGATCGCCGTCCTCCGCCACCAACTGGCGATCCTGCAACGCCAGGTACCCCGCCCACGCTACAACGACACCGACCGTCGCCTGCTCTCGACGCTGGCCAGGCACCTGCCTCGAAAACGGTGGGGTGTTTTCCTTGTCACCCCCGCCACCGTGCTGCGCTGGCAACGCCAACGCGTCCGACGGCATTGGACGCAGCCGCCGCGGCGCCCAGCCCGACCCGGGCTGGGCGACAAGACCGTCGAACTGGTGCTGCGCCTCGCCCGAGAGAATCCCCGCTGGGGATACATGCGCATCGCGGGGGAATGCGCCAAGGTCGGCTCGAAAGTCTCGGCGACATCGGTACGAAACGTGCTACGACGCCACGGAGTCGGACCGGCCCCCCGCAGGAACGGGCCGACCTGGACCGACTTCCTGCGATCCCAGGCATCAGGGATCCTGGCCTGCGATTTCTTCAGCGTCGACACCGTCGGGCTGCAGCGCCTCTACGTCCTATTCTTCATCGAACTCGACCGCCTCCACGTTTGGCTCGCCGGTGTCACCGCCCACCCCGACACCGCCTGGGTCACCCAGGTCGCCCGCAACCTGTCCATGACCCTCGACGACCAAGGCCGCCGTTTCAACTTCCTGATCCGCGACCGCGACACCAAGTTCGTCGTAGCCTTCGACACAGTCTTCGCCTCCGACGCCACCCAGGTCATAAAAACCCCGCCCCGGGCGCCCCGGGCGAACGCCTTCGCGGAACGCTTCGTCGGCACCGCACGGCGGGAGTGCCTCGACTGGACCCTCATCTTCGGCCGCCGCCACCTCGAACACGTGATGACCGAGTATGTCGCCCACTACAACACTGCTCGACCGCACAGGGCAATCAAGCTCGATGCCCCAATCCTGCTGGTACCGGCCACCGACACCGGCGGCGGCATCGGCCGCGTCGACCGTCTCGGCGGACTCGTCCACGAGTACCGACGAGTCGCCTGAACCCGACCACCCCTCCCCCATCGCCCCCCCCGCCAAGGTGCTGACCAGACACGCGACACTCAACGATGGTCAGACCCGGCGAGACGCTGAACCCGGCACGCTGTCACCGGCCGGGGGCCGTAGCAGCCCCGACCAGGCTTCCTAAGCCTAACACGCGATACCTGTCCTCCCCCCACAGCACGCCGGACCCTGAAAATGCACCCCACAACCTATCCTCCGCTGACACCGGCCAGCCACACCTGGCGGCGGTCCACTTCGATGAAGAACAGCTCGTACAGCCGCTGCATGCGGATCGTGTCGACACTGAAGAAGTCGCAGGCCGGCACCCCTTTCGCCTGGGATCGGAGAAACTCGGCCCAGGTCGGCCCTTCCCGGCGGGGGCCGGTCCGAGGCGGTGGCGGCGCAGCACGTTGCGCACCGATGTCGCCGACACGTTCGTTCCGACTTTGACGCACTCGCCCGCGATGCGCACATAACCCGACCGGGGGTTCTCCCGCGCCAGACGCAACACCAGCGCCACCGTGTCGTCGTCGAGGCGGCGACGCGTCGGCCGCCGCGGCTGGGTCCAATGCCGGCGGACTCGTCGGCGTTGCCAGCCAGCGCAGCACGGTGGCCGGGGTGACCAGGAAAACACCCCACCGCTGTCGAGGCAGGTGCCTGGCCAACGCCGCGAGCCCGAGACGGTCGCGGTCGTGGTAGCGGGGTCGGGGGCACCTGGCGTCGCAGGATCGCCAACTGGTGGCGGAGCACCGCGATCTCGATGTCCTTGTCGTCGGCGTTCGGCCCGAGTCGCAGCATCTTGAGCACCCACCCGAAGACGAGGAAGCGCACCGTGGCCCACACAGAACCGATCCTTGCACGCCGGCATCGTCGCAGGTCACGGGGCGAATCCTGCTCGTGCACCCCACACCCGGCTGCGAAGCACCTCGGCTTGGACCTTGCCGGGCTGATCGAGGCGGCCGAGGCGCGCAGCGAGCGGCTGTTCCGGGTCGTGACCGACCCCAACCAACAGCCAGGCCCGTCGACGCTCGCGGCGATCGGAGGGGCATGGTTCCACGGGGCGATGTGCGCCGCTGTGGCCCGCACCTGGGAGTCGCAGATCCCTTCTCGCCTTGTGGGCACCGCAGACCTCATGGTCGCCGTCAGGGCTTACGAGGCCGAGTGCGACCTGACCGGCAGCTCCAAGGCCGCGCTGGCGCGCCTCGGAATGGTGCGGGGTCAGCTCCAACCCGAGTTCTCGGTTCTCGCCCCGCCCCGGGCGGTCCATGCTGTCTGCTCGGAGACGAACGTCTCAGCCGAGATGAGCCGGGACATGCTCGGTCTGTTCGCAGTCGACGGGGCGGCAGTGGCGCGCACCGCCCTGGACAGCGTCGCCAGCGACCCGAGCCCCCCGCCGGCGGCCATCACGGCGGCGCTTGCCTCCTACAAGTTGCACCGCACCGCCCTGGAACTCATGCAACTCAACTCTTACGCGTCCGGCCTTGACGACGACTGATCCGTCCCCTTGGACACCGGGACGCGACGCAGGCGGCGCGTGGCACGACGCCCACGGGGGGATCCTGCCATTTCACTGTATCTTGGCTGTACCCCTCGCTCAACGAGGGAGCGCAAAAGGGGCGTTACCGGATGGTGCCCCGGACGGCGGTCATGCGGCTACCCGATCACGGCATAGCGGCTGACCGACCCGAGCTGCAGCGCTCAATCAACCTGGTCCACGGCGGGAGATGGTGCGCTTGTCCGGCAATATGATCTCAGTCATTTCGGCTCGTGTGCTCGCGACAGTAACCAATCGTCACCTCATCCGAGGTCCTATCTTTCGTGGCGGCCCTCAAGCCGGACCCACCCAAGGAGCCGCAACGTCCAGCTCCTGTGCCAGCGCTTCCTGCGTTACGTACCCTTCGTGCGCATGCATGTTCGGGGGCACCCGGCCCCTTGTCGTGTCCGCCTCGAGCCGTCGTTGTGAACCGGCACCTCGATCCGGGGCCGACCTCAGCCTGGGCCCATGGTCCGTGGTGGTTACCGGCGCCAGAACAGAAGGTGTGTCACGCCGCTGGGGCTCGGCACGGATTCGAGGTGGAACCGGTCGAGCAGGTCCTCGGGGGAGGTCCAGAGTCGCTCCCCTCGGCCGAGCTCGACGGGCGCGACGGCGACGTGCATGGTGTCGACGAGGTCGGTTTCCAAGAACTGCCGAATGGTGGCGACGCCGCCCCCGAGACGTACGTCCTTGGCGTCGGCGGCGTCGGTGGCCTGCTGCAGCGCCTCCGCGGGTGTCGCATCAAGGAAATGAAACGTGGTGTCGGCCAGCGTGAAGCTGGGTCGGTGATGGTGTGTGAGGACGAACACGGGGGTGTGGAAGGGCGGGGCGTCTCCCCACCAGCCCTTCCAGTCGAGGTTCTCCCATGGGCCGCGCTGGGGGCCGAACTTGTTGCGGCCCATGATCTCGGCACCGATGTTCCGGGCGAAGTCGCGAGTGAAGTAGTCGTCCAGGCCGCGGGATCCGCCGGGATCGGTGCGGTTCGGCCAGCTCGCGGTGGCGAAGGCCCACGAGGCGAGGTCGGCCGGGAGGTCGGCCTTCTCGGCGTGCCCGAAGGGCTGTTCGAGGCTCTGCCCTTCGC
>JALYXV010000065.1 GCA_030947025.1 Actinomycetota bacterium
CAGGGTCACCGTTGCGCCCCGGTGGCGGGTGGCGGTCAGGTCGACCGAGAGGCGGTCGAGCAGCCAGGCCAGGGACCGGTGGGCCACCTCTTGGCGGGTTGCCGAGCCGTTGACCCCTTCCAGGCCGAATCCCATTGAGACGCTGCGGTATCGGAACATCAGCCGTTCCTCTTCGAGGCTGGGCTCGGATGCCCGGGAGAACGATAGGGCCGAACCGGGCGGGCCATTTCCCCCGATCTGATGGAACAACGGTGTCATGGTGTTGGCCGCCATGAACGTGTCGTTGTTCGGGAAGGGATCGCTGGCTTCGATCGACGTCTGGTTGTGGGCTCCGTCCCCGTTGGCTCCGAGGTCGAGCTGCAGCCCGGACATGAGGGCCGCGCCCGTCGCCGTGGGTGACGGCGGTTGACCGGGATAGATGGTGCCGCGGTCGTAGCGCAAGCCCAGATAGCCGTGGTATTCCCGTGATCGACCCTCGGAGGGTGAAGAGAACCTGGTGTTGCTGTCGCTCACCTCTGCGTCGTTCTGGCCCGTCACCCACAGCCGGCCGCCGCTGTCCAGCCACTCGCTCAGGGCGTCCTGGTCGGCCAGGGTGAACCCGCTGGTGGCGAAGTCGTTGTTGTCACCGGTGAAGACCACGACCGTCCGGTACTTGTAGAGGTCCAGGTAGGACGGGAACGGATCGGTTGCGAGGTCCAGGTAGTCGTAGTTGATCCCCAGGCGGTCAAAGGTTGCCTGGTACGCCGTCCCGTAGTCGGTGAACCCGCAGCATGAGCCGTCGTCGTTGACCAGCAGGACGTCTGTGGTCGGCTGGCTCCGTACGCCGAGCCAGATGGGGACGTGGAGCTGTTGGCGGTTGGCCCGGTTGGTGAGGAGCAACTCACCTTGGTAATCGCCCGGGCTGGTCCCCGCCGGGGTGGACACCTGGACTGTCAAGGGGGCGGCGCGGTGGGGCCGCACCGTCAGGCTGGCCGCCGACGGTGTGACAGCCAGGCCGGTCGCATTCGACGAGACGTCCCAGACGCTGCTGCCGTGAGGGGCAGTCGCACTGGCGTGAATGGTGAACGAGACCGCCTGCCCCGCGCCCGCCTCGCCGCCACTCAGGCTGGGCTGGTCCAGAGTCAGTCCAGGATTGCCGGCTGCGGTCAAGTCGATGCGGCCCGACCCGCGATCGAGCACCGTGGCCACCTGCGTCAACGCGGTGTCCAGGTACACCTTTTCGGTGGCTGTCGTCATCAGCGCCGACTTCACCTGGCCTGGGGTCCATTCCGGATGGAGCTGCACGAGCAGGGCGGCCGAGCCCGCCACATGCGGCGTCGCCATGCTCGTGCCCGATTCAGAACCGAAGCCGGTGAAGGGAGCGGGGAAGTCGCCCGTGCCATAGCCGGCGGAGATGACGTCCACGCCGGGCGCGACCACGTCGGGCTTGATGGTCTTGTCCTGGGTCGGACCGCGTGAGCTGAACGAAGCCACGACATCGCCGACGTTGGCTGCCACCTGCGGGGCATAGGTGAAGCGGGCGGCGGCCTTCCCGGGGTGAGCCAGGGCAAAGTCCCGCATGGCCAATCCCTGTGAGCGGCGCATGAACCAGGAGGGAATGCTGATGTCACTCGCGTGGACGACGCCCTGCATGATTTGTAGGTTTTCGCCCCCGGCGGCCGAGTTGTAGACGATGGCGGCGACGGCCCCGGCCTGCTGGGCGTTGTAGACCTTGAGGCTGAACGGACAGCCGCCCCGCTGGATGAGGGCGAACTTGGCCGACAACGAGCCGGCCGGGAAGGGGTTGCACCCGCTGGGGCTTCCGCCGCTGGCCGTCTCGGCCGGGACGTAGGGTGCCGGTCCCGCGTTGGCTGCCACCGCCGGACCGAACTGGGCGCTGCCCACCGGGAGCCCGACCAGGCTCGGGGGCACCGGCGGCGGAGCGGTGACGTCGATGGTGCCCGCCACGATGATCGTGTCCTTGGACACCGCACCCACCCCGATGACTTTGGGTGAGACCGCCGGGGAGACTGTGGTGGCGGGATCCGGGCCGCCGTTGCCGTTGCCGAACACGGCGACAACACCTGCGTCGACGGCGTGCTCGGCCGAGATGACCATCGGGTCAGGCCACGCCAAGGTGTTCTGATAGGTGGATCCCCACGAGGCGCTGATGACGTCGGCGCCGTCGGTCACGGCGTCGTCCATGGCCTGGACCAGCTCGGCCACAAAGGCGTTGTCGTTGTGAAAGTCGTCAGTGCCAATGGTCGGGTAAAACACCCGGTAGTTCATCAGGTACGCGCGCGGTGCAATACCGGAGAGAGTCACCGTCACGCCGTTGACCGTCGCCCGGGTGCCCGCGTCGCAGGCCACCGTGCCCGCGGTGTGGGTGCCGTGCGGGCTTGCGCCCGGACCCTGGATGGGCGTGTTGTTGCCCACCGTGGGGGGATCACCGGGGCGGAAGTAGGCCTTGGCGACGATCACCTTGTTGTTGGTGAAGCGGGTGTCGCTCTTGGGGAACCCTGGGGGCGCTTGGTAGCCGGTGTCGTTGAAGCACTGGTTGCCGGCGTAGTGCCCCTGGGCGTCGCGAGTGACGTAGATGCCCGAGTCGATCATTGCGACCTTGACCCCCTCGCCCGCGTGGCTCTGGCCTCCCAGCTGGTTCCACAGCGTGGGCGCCCCGATTTGAGCCGGGGTGGAGAACATGTCCAGCTGGACCGGGATGTCCGGCGTCACCGCCTTCACCTCGGGAAGCTGGCGCACCGCCTGGGCCTGGGTGGGAGTCATCTGAACGGCCAGGCCGTTCAGGAGCACGTGGTAGGTGTGGTCGATGCGGGCGCCCTGGGCGACTTGGGCCAGCGTGCGGCTGAAGTCGTTCTGATGCGCCCGTAGGCGGTTGCGGTAGGCGACGTTGGCCGGCGTGGTGGTGTCGAGACGGGTCGTGCCCGGGGCAGCGGCGCTGACCGGAGCGTCTTTGAGCTGGACGATCCAGCGAGTGGCGGGGAAGGTCGCCAGGTCGGGGCGGCTCGAGCCGGACGGTCGTGACGAGCCGGACGTCGTGACGAGGAGGGCGCCAACGGCGCGGCCGGTCCCTCTGGGTTCGGCGTCGGTTTGGCCGCCGCGGGCGAGGCCTGAACCAACAGGGCCGCCAGCAAGCCGACCGCGGCCGCCGCCGCCCGCCCACCGCGTCCACCCCGGAGAATTGCGAACCGAGTACGCCTCACGTCAACCCCCTGTTCCCCGACTGCGGCGACAAATTTAGCCTCCACCGAGGCTCCATCACCCAGGCTCACGTCCGGAACGTGACAGAGTCTGCCCATTGCGGCGGATCAGAGTACGTAGTACTACTGACTAGTCAGGTTTAGGACTTAGACATCCGGTTGTGCAGTCAGCCGGTAGAGGGGAAGGGGTATCGCCCCTTCGGCGATCCCCTTCCCTCGAAACGTGATCCGGAAAGGCTTTCTGTCATGTCGTCCATCCTTGGGACCGAATCGGAGCGGGACCTGCTGCCCGTCGACGCCGGCCGGGAACGACTCGGCACGGCGGAGAAGAGCAAGGCGGAAGCCTGGCGCGGGACGGGGAGCCCATGCTGACCCTTGGTCCTCCCCGCCACGACATGACCTGCAGCGGCTGCGGTCAGCGACCGGAGGGCTTCGCGCCGCTCGACGCTGTGGCCGAGGCCCGGGTCCTGCAACGGCGGTGCGAATCGCTGCTCCGACATCCCGAGGTCTCGTTGCGCCGCCGTGGTCCCCAGCCGGGATCGTGGTCGGCGATGGAGCCCGCCGCCCGGGTGTCCGATGCGTTGGGGATCGCCAACCACCGCCTGCGGGAGCTGTTGGGGGAAGAGGGGGTTCCCCCTAACGCCCCGATCGGGTCGCCCACGCCGCACCTGGCGCCCTGGGAGCTGCTCGCCTCGCTGGCCGAAAACGTCAGTCACCTGACCGCCACGATCGACGGCGCCACGGCCGAAGATTGGTACCGACCTCGTCCCGACGGCCCCACGGCCCGCCAGCTCGTGTGGCTGGCCCTGCACGACGCCATCCACCACCTGGAGGACGCTGAGCTCCTCGGGATCAAGGCCGCCTTGGCGGCGACCACGCAAGCGCCCCGGTAACGTCCCACTCCCGGCCGCCAGGACGGAGGGCGGGGGAAAAGTTGCCCGCTCCGCCTGTGGCCTCGATCCGGCTCTTAATTGTCCGCGGGGCTGGACCGCTCTCCTGATCTGGAGTAGCTTGGTATTGCAGGACGAGTTTCCCCTTCTCAGGGTTCGCCCCGCCTCAGCAGGATCGTTCAGCCCTGGACCCCGGCGGCGTCATTTCCAACGCAAACGGGAAGGGTAGGGGCTTGGAATGAGTACGCCATGCTCGTTGGTGGAGCACCCTGAGTGCCCCCGCGAGGTCAAACGCTCCCTTGCGGGCCGTGGTCGCCATGCCGTTCGGTAACGACCTGTTGGGCCGGCCCACGGGCCGTATCGACAACGGTGGGGCCCACATCACTGTGGAGGGTGCGTTGGCGCTGATCGCGGGCGTAACCGAGGAGGCTGACGCCAATAAGTGGCGGGAGCGGGCCGCATGTCAGGCCGCCCCCGCCGTGCTGTTTTTTCCTGTAGGACGCACCGGCGACGCCGTTGGACAAATCGATGCCGCCAAGTCCGTCTGCCAAACCTGCTCGGTACAAGGCGCCTGCCTGCTCTTTGCCCTCGAGAGCAACCAGGAATCCGGAATCTGGGGCGGCACCTCGGAAGAGGAACGCAAGAGGCTGCGCCGTGCGTGGCTCGCTCACCGTCGACGCAAACGTCAGGCCCTGTCCGCATGAGGCTTTCCCCTTTTGGTATTCCTTGACGGCCGGGCCGAGGGCCACTGTGCCCCGGCCCCAGGCCGGAAGTTCCCGCGCCTCGCCCGTCGTCTGATGTGGTGGGCCCGGTAGGTCGCCGCACCCAGCCTCCATCCCCCCAGGGGGTTGGGGCGCGGCGACCAGTCGTTGGCCCTGCGTGTCGCCGGGGGGCAACCGAATGGCTCGGTCGGCTCAGCTTGCCCGAGACCGGATTCTTCGGCGAGTCCGGCGAGCCCAGCGAGCCCGGCAAGCCGAAGACCGGTCGCCGGTTGAGTTCCGATACCGGCCGGCTGCGCGAAGCGCTCCGGGCTTGCGCGGAAGCGTGCGAAGAGCCTTGCTCCGCACGAGATCAACTCGGGCCACCGTCCGGGTGCGCTCCGTTCCGCACCATGACGGCAATACTTCAGGAGAGGCGAAGGCGATGGATGAGGTAGCTGAATGCATGCGGCGTACCGAAGAAGGGAACGCCCATTGGTCGGGCCACGGCTCAAGGGTGCGAGGGTCGATGAACACAGTCGTTCCTTGCCGCCACCGCCGGCATTCACGTTGTAGGGGCAGGGCGATCAGGTTCCCGAAGGTTTTGCCGGCAGGCAGATAGTCCTGCGACGGGAACAGGCGGTCATAGGAGGCGAGGTCCAGTTCGACACGAAGCGCCATCGCCTCCCGCAGCAGTGCCGCCCCCACCGCCCGGGCCGAGGCTGCAGGGACGGGGGCCTCGAAGAACGTCCAGACATGTGCGCCGTTGCCCGACCGGGAACGTTCGAGCGCGGCCGCCACCCCTGACGCCTCGCACACCTCCCAATAGGCCCGGGCGTCGAGTTCCCAACCGGGGCCATCGAAGTCGCATTCGAGCAGCCGGCAGGTGTCGCCGCCCATCAGCGGGTGCAGGCCAACGGTGATCAGACCTCGCAGGTGATCAGTCATGACGTCGTCGGTCAATGCCAACAGGTCCCGGATGTCGCTCTCGTGCCGCCAGCCGTTTTTCGCTGCTGGGCGCCAGCCTCTCTTTCCCGTCTTCTTGTTTTCCCAGCGCAACGCGTACACGTCGGCGCGGCCGACGAACAGGCTCCTGAACAGGCGCACTTTTGCTTCCCGGGCGGACCCATCGGTCACCTCAGGGAAGGCGTCTGGCGTCCCGCCGGTCTCGAAGAGCGTCGTCGAGACAGCCGCGATTGGCGCGGCCTCGACAGGCGTCGACTGCGGCGTCTCCAACTCGGCGATCCGGGCTTGCAGCCGCTCGACCTCGGTGCGAAGTCGAACGATCTCAGCTTGGCGGGTGTCGCGTTCAGCAGCCTGGCCCGGCCCGCGGGTCGACCACCCGCCGATGCTACGACCATGAGCCACGCACCCACTTGCGCATGCCAACACGGCGCGTGTGTCTCCGCTGGCAACTCCGCGGCAGATTGAAACGAGCTGACCGCCTGGTATTCCGCAGTCAGCGGCTCGTACAGGATGGAGAGTCGACGCCACGCCGTGCCCCTGAGACTGATTCTCATCCCACGCTCATCCCAATTGCTACGGCGAACAGGGGCCAGCAACGGTATCCAGAGGGCAGACCGCATCTCCCTGACCAGGACATTTACGCTGGTCAGAGCCTGTTTTGCTTGCGCCCTCGGCAGGATTCGAACCTGCGACACACGGTTTAGGAAACCGATGCTCTATCCCCTGAGCTACGAGGGCCAAATCTGAACGCTGACACGGTACCCGCCTTGACGAAGTCGTCCTGAGTCAACTACGCCGAGGCGATGATGAAGATCATGTTGCCCTGGAACGCCACCTTGCCGTCGACGTAGGCGACGCCGGAGCTCTTGCCCGCAGCGGATCCGAGATGGTCCACCTGCACCTTCATATCCAGTGTGTCTCCCGGAACGACCTGGCGGCGAAAACGGGCCTTGTCGATCCCGCCGAACAGGGGCAGCTTCTTGCGGTACTGCTGATGGGCGAGGAGGCAGATCCCGCCCAGTTGCGCCAACGCCTCCACCATCAGCACACCCGGGACAGTCGGTCGATCGGGGAAATGGCCGGCAAAGAACGGCTCATCGCCCGTGAGGTGCCACAAGCCATGCGCCGAAACCGCAGGCACGATCTCGAGGATGGTGTCAACGAACAGGAACGGCGGCCGGTGGGGGATCAGGTCCTCCGGCAGCCACGCGGCCCACCCTTCGGGGCTCTCCGGTTCGATCATCAATGCCCCATGCCGAGCCCGCCGTCAACCGGGATGACCGCGCCCGTGACATACCCGGCCGCGTCCGACGACAGCCAGGTCACGACCCCCGCCACCTCTTCGGGTTTGGCCATGCGTTGCAGCGGGACCTGGCCCACGATCTCCTGCCGGCGGGCCTCGGACAGCGCGGCGGTCATGTCGCTCTCGACGAGACCAGGGGCGACCACATTGACGGTGACCTTGCGGCTCCCGATCTCCCGGGCCAGTGAGCGAGCGAAGCCGACCAGTCCCGCCTTCGACGCGGCATAGTTGGTTTGGCCCCCGGAGCCGGCCAGGCCGGAGACGGACGAGATGAGGATGATGCGCCCCCGGCGAGCCCGGATCATCTTGGGGACCGCCCGCTTGGCGACCCGGTAGGCGCCGACCAGGTTGGTGTCGATGACGCTGGCGAAGGCGTCCTCGCTCATTTGCATGAGCAGGCCATCCCGGGTGATGCCAGCGTTGGCCACCAGCACCTCGATGGGCCCGAGCTTGGCTTCGACTTCGGCGAACGCGGCATCGACGTCGCCGACCGATGTGACGTCGCACTTCACCGACAGGAAGCCTTCGACCGGTTCCTTGCGGTGGGTCACCGCCACCCGGTCGCCCAGGGCGGCGAAGGCCTGGGCGATGGCCAACCCGATGCCGCGGTTGCCCCCCGTGACGAGCACCACCCGCCCGGCCGCCCCCGGCTCGGCCGCCCCCGGCTCGGCCGCGTCTGCCATCAAACGCCCATGGCGTGGTAGCCGCCGTCGACATGGATGATCTCGCCCGTCGTCATCGGGAACCAGTCGCTCAGCAGCACCGTGCACGCCTTGGCCACCGCCGAGGAGTCGGTGATGTCCCAGCCCAGCGGAGCCCGTTCGATCCAGGCCCCCTCAAATGCGGCGAAGCCCTCGATCGACTTGGCCGCGATCGTGCGCATCGGGCCGGCCGCAACCAAGTTGACCCGCACCTTGTCCGACCCCACCTCCTTGGCCAGGTAACGAGCGGTCGACTCCAGCCCGGCCTTGGCCACCCCCATCCAGTCATAGGAAGGCCATGCCCGAGTGGCGTCGAAGTCGAGGCCGACCACCGATCCGCCCCCCGCAGCCCGCATGAGCGGAAGCATGGCGGCGGTCAGAGCCTTGAGCGAGTAGGTCGAGATGTGGAGGGCGATGCTCACGTCCGTCCAGGGGGCATCCAGGAAACCGCCCCCCAGACAACTGGCGGGGGCGAACCCGATCGAGTGCAGCACGCCGTCGAGGCCACCCCATCGGTCGTCGAGATCCTTGGCCACCGCGGCGAAATGGTCCTCGACGGTGACGTCGAGCTCCAGCACGTCCGGTGGATCGGGCAACTTCCTCGCTACTCGCTTGGTCAAGCTCAGTCCCCGGCCGGCGCCGGTGAGCACGATCTCGGCGCCCTGCTCCTGGGCCAGGCGGGCCACGCCGAAGGCGAGCGAGTCATCGGTAAGAACGCCGGTGATGAGGAGGCGCTTCCCATCTAGCAGTCCGGGCACGCCGGCAGCCTACTGGCGCGCCCCGCCCGGGCACGGGGCTGGCCTACGCCGGACCGGCGGTGGTCGAGGGTGTGCTCCCGGTCATCATTGGAGGCGTGGACCCCGACCGCGCCGGGCGCCGATGGCTTCGTTGGCTTCGATCTCGTCGATGAAGACGATCGCGGGGAGCATGCTTCCGGGCGTCCTCGAACAGGTCCGGCCACCCCGCGCCGCCCCCAAGCCCACGAACGTCTCCATGAAGCTCGACCCGGTCATGGCCAGGAGAGCACCTCGGCCTCGCCTGCCACCGCTCGGGCCATGAGCGTCTCGCCCGTCCCCGGCGGCCCGACCCCGAGCACTCCTCGCGGCCCCTTCGGCCCGGCGGCGGCGGCCGTTGCTCGGGTGGCGGACCGGACGTTGCCGAACTCCACAAATGCCGCGAACCGGGCCAGCTGCTCGCGCTCCGTCACGGTACGCCTACCGGCGAGCAACGGATTCGGGGCTAACCTCCCACAATGAGCGAACGCATTCACCGGGTGGGCGTCGTCGGCTGTGGGCTGATGGGGTCGGGCATTTCCGAAGTCTCGGCCCGGGCTCAGCTCGACGTCGTCATCCTCGAGTCGTCCGACGCCACCGTCGCCGAGGGGCGCAAGCGGATTGAGTCCTCAATGGCCCGGGCGGTCCGCCACGGCAAGCTCGACACCGACCAGCTGGAAGCGGCTCAGAGCCGCATGACTTTCACGACCGACTACCACGAACTGGCCGACCGCCAGCTAGTGGTCGAGGCCATCGTCGAGGCCGAGGGGGCCAAGGCGGCGGTCTTCGAGCGCCTCGATCAGGTCGTCGAGGACCCGAACGCCATCTTGGCATCGAACACCAGCTCCATCCCGATCATGAAGTTGGCCATGGCGACCAGCCGGCCGACCCAGGTGATCGGCATCCACTTCTTCAACCCCGTTCCCGTCCTTCAGCTGGTCGAGGTGGTCACCTCCCTGCTGACCGATCCGGCGGTGGCGGTGGCGGCCGAGTCTTTCGTGGGCGACCAGTTGGGCAAGCACGTGATCCGTTCCCAGGACCGAGCCGGATTCATCGTCAACTCGCTGTTGATCCCCTACCTGCTCTCGGCCATCCGGATGCTGGAGTCGGGGTTTGCCACCGCGGCGGACATCGACACGGGCATGGTCGAAGGCTGCGCCCACCCCATGGGCCCGCTCGCCCTGACCGACCTCATCGGCCTGGACACCACCATGGCGGTGGCGGTCTCCCTGTACGACGAGTTCAAGGAGCCGCTGTACGCCCCGCCGCCGCTGCTGTCGCGGATGGTCGACGCCGGCCTCCTCGGTCGCAAGACCGGCCGGGGCTTCTACAGCTACGGAAGGTAAGAGCGGCGGGCCGGCCCATGCCGGCGTCAGCTGGTCAGTTCATCTCTGGTCAATTCATCTCGGGTCTGGACGCAGAAAGCTCTCGCAACGTCGAAACGATCTCGTTGACGACCCGGGTGCGCTCGTTGAGGATCTGGCGCCAGGAGAAGACGAGAATCGTCCAACCGGAGCGCTGGAGCTCATTGCGGCGCGTGTTGTCGCGCTGCATGTGGGCGGGGGAGAAGTGCCACGAATAGCCGTCCGCCTCGACGGCGAAGCGGATCTCGCTCCAGGCCACGTCGAAGCGGTACTGGCCGTCGTCACCGACGCGGAGCTCGATGCTGGGAGCAGTCGCGCCCGCGCTCCTCACCGCGCTGTTCACGATGCGGCGCAGGTGCGCTTCGAGCACACTCGGTGGCGGGGCGCCCACGAAGCCCCGTTCACGCAGGTGGCACCGCAGGATGCCCACACCATTGCGCCCCGGCCGCGCCCGGCGTCTGATCTCGGCCTCCAGGCCGGCGGTGGTAACCAGCTGCCGGGCGAGGGCGTTGTCGACCGCCTCGGTCAGCTCACGCGGTAGCGCCGTGCCCGCCAGGTCGACCAGCGTGCGTAGCGGGTTGGTGACGGGGATGTTGTTGCGGTTGACCGCCTCATCCAGGACCAGGTCGCTGGACCGGTGGATGGTGATGCGGGCATGGCGGTGGCAGTCGTGCGTGCCCAGGCGAACGGTCAACTCGGGCCTTGCCGGCGGCTGCGTCAGGAGGCCCCAGACCCAGGCGGCCGAGGCGTGCGATGCCACACCGAAGCCGGCCGTGGCGACACATGCGGCACGGAGGTCCTGGTAGTGGCCGAGTAGAGCAGCGGTGTCGCGGTACACCCCTTTGTGCATGCGGGCCCACTCGCCTCGGGCGGTTTTGGACTGGATCATTGCGGGCGTGGCGCCGAGGAGGAGCGCTTCGGTGTAACCGATGACGCCGTGGTGGGTTCGGAGCCACTGGCGGAGCGCAATTTCGACCTGGCGGCGAGGGTTCACACGCTCCTTTATGCCGCAGAAGCCTCTCTTTGTGGGGTTTCAAGCGTTTGTGTGGTTCTGCCGTCGTTATTTCAATCCAGCCCCCACAAAGGCGTGAATCCCCACAAAGGCGTGAATCCCCACAAAGGCGGCGTGATCAGCCGACGGAGCGTTCCTTGCCCTCCCAGTAGGGGGCACGCAACTCCCGTTTCAGGACCTTCAAGGCGCCCGACAGCGGGAGTGGATCGGTCCGGAACTCCACCGACTTGGGTACCTTGTAGGCGGCGATGCGGTCACGGCACCACCTTTTGATCTCGTCCTCGCCCGCGTTTGCGTCGGGCGCCATCACGACGATGGCGTGCACTGCTTCGCCCCACTTCTCCGAGGGGACGGCGATGACTGCCACCTGAGCCACGCCGGGGTAGCTGGCGATGACGTTTTCCACCTCGGCCGAGTAGACGTTTTCGCCCCCGCTCACGATCATGTCCTTGACTCGGTCGACCAGGAACAGGTATCCGTGGTCATCGAGATAGCCGGCATCGCCGGTGTGGTACCAGCCGCCCGCGAAGGCCGCCTCGGTCTGCTCGGGCCGGTGCCAGTACTCCCGCATGAAGTTGCCCGCCCGGGCGCACACCTCGCCGTTCTCGCCCGGCCCGAGGATGTTGCCTTCGGGGTCCTGGATGGATACCACGGAGTTGATCACGGGCTGGCCCGCCGATCGGAGCAGGTCACCCCCGCGGCGGTGGTCCTCGGGGGTGAGCATGGTGAGGATGCCGTTGTTCTCCGTCATGCCGTACGCCTGGATCACCTTGAGGTCGGGCGATATGGCCAGCACGCGATCGAGCAGGGCGGTCGCCATCGGGGAGGCGCCATACCCGAGGGTCTCGAGGGACGCCAGCCGCTGGGGCGCATAGGCCGGGTGGTCCAACACCATCTGGATCATGGTGGGCACCATGACTGTCAAGGTGACCTGGTCCCGCTCGATCAGGTCGAGAATGGGGCCCGGGTCAAACAGCGGGATGATCGTCGACACGCCCCCGGTGGCGGGGATGCAGAACACGCCCAGCATGCCGGCCACATGGAACATCGGGATCTGGTGGAGGAACACCTGAGTCTCGTCGATGTGGATCATCCCGGCGATCTTGTACAGGTTGATCATGAAGGCTCGGTTGTCCATCACCACGCCCTTGGGCAGCCCGGTCGTCCCCCCGGTGTACATGAGGATGGCGGGTTCGTCCTCCTCCGGCTCGGCCGGCACCGTGGCCGCACCCGCGTCGATCAGGTCCTGCTGAGTGAGGTCGTGGGCCACGTCGCCCGACCCCATGAGCACCACCTTCTTGATGCCCGCGGCCTCCCGGACCTGGTCGACCACATGGGCGAACGGCGGGTCGACGAACACCACCTCGGTGCCGGAATCCTTGAGGATGTATTCCAGTTCCGAGCGCGCCAGCCGAAGGTTGAGCGGATTGATCATGGTGCCGCCCAGGAATCCGGCGTGGTACAGCTCGATGTATTCATGGCTGTTGAGCGCCAGAACGGCGAACCGATCGCCCTTGTTCAGGTTCAGCTCCCGTGCCATCCCGCTGGCCAGCCGCAGCACCCGGTCGAGGTGCTCACCGTAGGTTGCCCGGTACCCGCCATCGATGACCGCGGTCTTGTCGGCGTAGCGGGAGGAGTTGGGAATGAGAGCCCGGTGATAAACGAGTTCTTTCATCCCTCTCACCATACGACGAGAGGTCCACGGCAGGTCGCCTAGCGTCTCGGCGTGTCCCTGCGGCCTGCTATCGCCGTCCTCCCGACCGCGGGCGGACCCTGGGCCGAGGCCGCCGTCGCCGCGGTCGTGGCCGGCGGGGGAGTGGTTGTGGACCCGCCCGAGGCGGAGGCGCTGGTGTGGACCGAGACTCGCATGGATCCGGCGGTGGCGGTCCGGCTGGCGGCCATTCTGCGCCGCAACCCCGGAATCCGGTGGGTCCAGCTGCCTTGGGCCGGGGTCGAGCAGTACGCCGCGCTCAACGTATTCGACCACCACCACCTCTGGACCAGCGCCAAGGGGCTTTACGCCCGCCCGGTGGCCGAGCACGCGCTGACCCTGACGCTGGCCGGCCTCCGGCACGTCAAGGGGTACAGCCGGGCCGAGCGGTGGAGCGCCCAGGCCGGGCGGACCCTGTTCGACGGTCACGTGACCATTTTCGGGGGCGGGGGCATCGCCCAGGACCTCGTCCGACTGCTGGCGCCCTTCTGTTGTCAGGTGACGGTCGTGCGCAAGCGACCCGATCCGATGGAGGGGGCGCAGGTTCTCGGCTGGGACCTTCGGGAACAGGCTCTCCCCGGTGCCGACGCGGTGATCCTGGCCTTGGCCCTCACCGACGAGAACACCCATTTCTTCAGGCGTCGGCAATTCGAGGCCATGGAGGCTCACGCCTGCTTGGTCAACGTCGCGCGGGGCCGCCACATCGTGACCGACGACCTGGTGGCGGCGCTGCAATCGGGTCAGATCGGGGCCGCGGGCCTGGATGTCACCGACCCGGAACCGCTGCCCGAAGGCCATCCCCTTTGGGCGCTCGACAACTGTCTCATCACCCCGCACACGGCCAACACCCAAGCCATGGCCATTCCGGTGTTGTCCGGTCGCATCGCCGCCAACGTCCGCCGGTTCGCGGCCGGCGAGCCCTTGCTGGGCCTCGTCGATCCCGATCTGGGTTACTAGCGAGCCAGCTAGCTCCAGGAACGCGTCAGTCGGGTGGAGGGGCGAACCGTAGACTGGCGCCGGGAGGTTCACCATGGCTGAGGACCCCGGCTCCGAGGACCGCATGGGCGACACCGACGCCCTGATGTGGAGCATCGAGAAAGACCCGATGCTGCGGTCGACCATCACCTCGGTCCTGGTCTTCGATCGCCCGGTTGACCATGACCGGCTGACCGACAAGGTGGAACGGGCCAGCCGGGCCATCCCCCGTCTCCGCCAGCGGGTGATGGCCAACACCTTCTCCATCGCCCCGCCCCGATGGGAAACTGACCCCAACTTCGACCTCCGGTACCACCTGCGCTTCGTCGCCTCGCCCGGGGCCGGGACCATGGCAGACGTCCTGGCCACGACCAGCCCCGAGGCCATGTCGGGATTCGACTTGGCCCGGCCTCTGTGGCAGCTGTTGGTGGTCGACGGCATGGCCGAGGGCAAGTCGGCGGTGATAGTCAAGCTGCACCACACCATCACCGATGGAATCGGCGCCCTGAGGCTGGGCATGCAGCTGTTCGACATGGAGGAGTCTCCGACCTCGGACGCCGGCCCCCTCCCCGACGCACCGCCCGTTCACGTGCTCAGCCAATGGGAGCGCGTCCTTGACGCCTGGAACCACGAACAGCGCCAAGGGCTGGAGCTGGTCTCCCGGTTGCTGCCCGCGACCGCGGGCGGCCTGACCCAACTGGTGTTTGCGCCCGGTGAGACCATCCGGCGGGTGGGCGACATGGCCGGGTCCTTTGGCCGCCTGCTGGCGCCGGCCAATGGGCCGCTCAGCCCGGTCATGACCGGCCGGTCTCTTTCGATCGATCTCGACATGTTGTCGGTTCCCATCGCCGATGCCAAGGCGGCCGCCCGGGCTGCGGGTGGCCGGCTCAACGACTTCTTCGTGGCTGGCGTGGTCGGCGGCCTCCGGCGCTATCACGACCAGCATGGGGTCGCACCCGAGTCGCTTCGGATGGGCATGCCGATCAGCCTCCGCTCGTCGCGCGCCCCGGACTCGGGGGGCAACCAGTTCGTGCCCATCCGTTTCGTGGTCCCTCTCCAGATCGACGATCCGGCCGAGCGGATGCGGGCGCTGCGCGACTTGGTGGCCGAGCAGCGGGCTGAGCCCGCCCTCGCCCTGGTCGATGCCGCGTCTCTCGTCACCCGGCGGTTGCCCCGGGCCGCCCAGATCGGTGTTCTCGGCGGCCTGATGCGCACGGTCGACATCGTCACCAGCAACGTGCCCGGCGTGGACGTCCCGCTCTATCTGGCCGGCGCCAGGATGGAGGCCCAGTATCCGTTCGGCCCCCGCAGCGGGGCCGCGGTCAACGTGACCTTGCTCAGCTACCTCGACGGACTGTTCATCGGCGTCAACACCGATCCGGCCGCCGTGCCTGACCCGTTCGTCTTCATGGCCTGCCTGCGCGACGGCTTCGACGAGGTGTTGAAAGTCGCCTGATCCAGATAGGTCGGTGGGGGATACACCGAGCCGCGGATTGGCGTCGGTACGTTGGCGGCCGATGCCCTCGCAGTCGAGGTTGGTAAACGGCTTGGCTGCGCTGTGCGCACTGATGCTGGTCGCGGGTGTCCTGTTCGTCTTCGCCCATCCATCGCGGGCTGTTCGGGGGGGGTCGGTCCGGGTGAGCACGTTGGCGCGTCCGCCCTTCGTCGCACCCACGACGGACCCCGTGTTGCCGAAGGGACAGGCGAGTGTCCCGCCCGAAGCCGCCACCGCCCCGACCGCTACCACCGCCCCGACCGCAACGGCGGCTGCCGCGACGGCGGCCCCGACCACCACGACCACGGCCCCGCCACCGCCGCCCGCTCCCGACGCCAGTCACCGCTGGGCGGTGGGGACCCAGAGCTTCACCTTCGTCGACAGCAGCCGGATGACGCCACCGGCGGGCAGCGACCCGGGAGAAGCGTTCCGGTCGCTACCCACCGTGATTCGGTACCCGGTCGATGGCATGGCCGGCGGGGCGGAAGCGGCGGGCGGGGCCAGCAGCCACCTGGGCGCCCCTTTTCCCCTCATCGTCTTCGCCCACGGGTACGACAGCTCACCGGCTGTGTACGCCACCCTCCTCCATTCCTGGGCCAGCGCCGGGTACGTGGTCGCCGCCCCCTCCTTTCCGAGGGGGACCGCCGGGGGGCCACTGGACGAGTCCGACCTCGACCGGCAGCCCGGCGACCTCTCCTTTGTCATCACCAGGTTGCTGGCGCTGGCCGGGCCGGGGGGACCGCTGGCGGGAGCGGTCGACACCGCCCACATCGGTGTGGCCGGCCACAGTGACGGCGCCTCGACCACGGCAGGCATCGGGTACAACACCTGCTGCCGAGACCGGCGGGTGCTGGCCGACGCGGTGATGGAGGGGGACGAGCACCCGTACCCGGGGGGCGGTTGGTTCCCGGCCGGAGTGGCTGCGCCCCTGCTCGTCATCCAGGCCGATCAGGACGCGCTGAACCCGCCCGCACTGGGCCGGGCGGTCTACGACGGGGGACGCTCACCCAAGTATCTGCTCTGGTTGATCAACGCCCAGCATCTCGAGCCGTACACCACCGATACCGCTCACCTGGCCGTGGTGGCGGCGGTGACCACGTCGTTCTTCGACCGCTACCTGAAGGGCCGGGCCGACGCCGTGGCCCAGATGCGGCGGGGGGCGACGCCGGGCCTGGCGACCCTAACGGCGGGGTAGCCGGACAGGTCGACGATTCCGTCCCACCCCGATGGCAGATTGGGAGTGGCTCGCCCGGCGCGTCCCGCCGGGTTGATCGATCGGCCGACGGGGCGCGAGGTGAGCCATGGGCAAGGTTGGAGAGGCAAGGGAGCCGACTTCGCCGGCCATCCCGCCGCCCGGGCTTCCCGCTTGCCGCCGGTGCCCGTACCTCGGGACTGCGGACGATGACATCTGCCTGGCGTGCTGCACCCGCCGGTTCCCTTCCCCGCCCGGCCTGCCCTGTCCTGTGTGCGACCAGGTCCTCAGGCCAACGGAGTCGTGTGCCAACGACTGGTGCGGCCGAGCGGACCGGTGGTTTTCCATCGTGTGGTCGATCGCGCCCCATGCCGGGCCATGGCGACAGGTGATCGCGGGCTACAAGTACCGGGGTGAGACCGGTTGGGCCGCGGTCTTGGGCCCGGTACTGCTCGGCTATCTCAACGAGCACATGCCGTGGTTCGACGACTACGACGTGTTGGTGCCCCTGCCGGCCTACACCGGTCCTGGTGCCCGTCGCCCGTGGGATCCGGTCGGGGAGGTCGTTGCCGTCGCAGCCGGGCTCGCCGGTCCAGCGTGGGAGTTCTGCTCGGGATTGATCGTCAAGGACCGCGAGACCCCGGCCCTGGCCGGATTGAGCCGGCCCGCCCGGCGGGCGTGTGCCGAGGGCCCGCTGCGCCGGGCGCTGCGGGTCCCTGCTCCCGCCGCCGTGGCCGGGTGTCGGGTTCTGGTGATCGACGACGTCTTCACGGAAGGCAGCACGCTTCGCGAGGTGGCCCGATCCTTGGTGCAAGCGGGCGCGGAGGAGGTGGCGGGGCTGACCCTCGCCCGGCAACTCTGGCGCCCCCCGCGGCGCGCACTGGCCGCCCAGGCCATGGGTCCAACTCGGGGGCTGGGCGTAGAGTGCCCGGGTGCATCTGGGACCGATCCATCTTCATATCGCTGAAGTCCTCACGGCGGTGCCCGCCACCGTGGGGGTCGAGGCCGGCTTGGTCATGCTGACCGAGGACGAGGCCCCCTACCGCTCGTTGCGGATCATCATCGGCCAGCCCGAGGCCAGTGCCATCTTGGCCGGCTGGAACGGTGCCGTCCCGGGTCGGCCCTCGACGTGGGACCTGTTCGTCTCGACCGTGGCGTTGCTCGGAGCTCGGATCGATCGGGTGATGATCACGGCGGTACATGAGGAGCGGCATTACTTCGCCCACATCGAGTTGGAGCACAGCGGCGAACGCCGGATTCTCGCCTGCCGGCCCTCTGACGCCATCGCCCTGGCAGTTCGGGCCTACAACGTGGACATCCTGGCCGAGCCTTCGGTGCTCGACGCCGCCGGGGTTCTGCCCGACGGCACCAAACCGGGCCCATCGGATGCGGCGGACCAGCCGGTCGACGAGCCGGAGTCGCGGTTGGCCGAACGTGAGGCCGCCCTGGCCGCGCGTGAGGCCGAGCTGGCTGAGCGGGAACGGCTTCTGGCCGGGCGGCTGTCGGCAGCCGAGCCCGTAGTTGCGGCAGCCGAGCCCATAGACGCGGCCGCGGCGGCCCCGGCGGAAGGCGAGCAGGTGGCCGATCAACCACCGCCTGGGCCCCCTGGGCCGCTACCGCATGGGTGATTCGGCCGGGCCGACGTGGGCGTCCAGCCACGCGTTGACCGGGGCCGCGGCCCGCCATACCTCGACCACTCGCTCCTTGGCCTCGGCTGTGGCCATCCACGGCGCGGTCGGGTAGTTCCGCCCGACCAGGACCGACGTGTACCGCAGCAGCTTGGCCCGGGGATGGTCGGCGGGCCAGCCCTTCGGGGCCCGCTTCAAGGTCTCCCCTTCGAGTTCGAAGCCGGCTTCAGCCAAGCGCTCGCCGATCGCTTCCAGTTCCGCGCCCGCGGCGCCATCGACCGCCTCTCGGTAGCGGACCAGCTGATCCTTGCTCATGTGCCACGTCCCTGCCCCGGAGAACAGCCCGCGGGCGGAAAAGCTGACGTACACGCCACCCGCGCCCGTGTGCGAACCGGCTCCGATGTTGGTCTTGTACGGCGTCTTGTCGGCGCTGAAACGGACATCCCGGTAGGGCCGCATGATCTTGAACGGTCCGAAATCGCCCTCCACCTCGGCCAGCAGCGCCTCCAACGGCGCTTTGACGGCCTGCTCGTAGACCCCCTTCCGGGGCTCCCAGTACGCCTTGGAGTTGTCGGCCTCCAGGCCCTCGTAGAACTCCAGCGCCTCATCCGGCCATCCGGCAAACCCACCCGCAATCCCACCTGATCCTGTGGTCACGACAGGATGGTAGACACGGGCCGAGCGACGAGGAGGCCACAACCCGAATGAGCACCAGGCCACGACCGAGAGTGGCAATTGTCGGCGCTGGCTTCGGCGGGATCAACGCCACCAGGGAGTTGATGGACGGCCCTTTTGACATCACGCTGATCGACCGCGACAACTACCACGGCTTCTGGCCCCTCCTGTACCAGGTGGCCACCGCCGGGCTCGGTCCCGAGGACATCGCCCACCCGGTGCGAGGGATGTTCGGCAACCGGGCCAACATTCACTTCCGGCTGGGAACAGTCAGCGGCATCGACTTCGATCGCAAGTTGATCCACGTCGAGCAGGAGGACGACGTCACGTATGACTATCTCATCCTGGCGGCTGGCTCTTCGACCAGCGACTTCGGGATTCCCGGGGTCGACCAGTTCGCCTTCCCGCTCAAGACCCTCCCCGACGCGGTTCGCCTCCGCAACCATATCCTCACCTGCTTCGAACGGGCCGACGCCTGCCCGGAACTGGTGAACGACGGCATATTGACCATCGTGCTGGCGGGCGGAGGCCCGACCGGAGTCGAGTTGGCCGGGGCGCTGAGTGAACTGATCGGCCAGAACCTTGCTCGCGACTTTCCCCACCTCGACGTCACCCGGGCCCGCGTCGTGCTGGTCGAGATGCTCGACCACCTGCTGGGCGGGTTTTCGCCCAGTTCCCAGGCCCACGCCCTGCACACCTTGCAGGCCAAGGGGATCGACGTCCGGCTCAACACCGCCATCGCCGCGCTCGGCGCCGACGAGGTGACGTTCAAGGATGGCTCCACCATTCGCTGCGCCACCGCGGTGTGGACCGCCGGGATCCGGGCCAACCCGCTGGCCGAGCGCCTGGATGTCCCCAAAGGCAAAGGCGGGGCGATCGTGGTCACCAACGAACTGACCGTGCCCGGCCGCCCCGAGGTGTTCGTGATCGGCGATCTGGCGGCCGCGACCGACCCCCACGGCAAGCCCTACCCCCAGCTGGCCCAAGTGGCCATCCAGGGCGCCCACCATGTCGCCCGCACCATCGAGCGTCGCACCACCGGCCGGCCGACGAAGCCGTTCCGCTACCACAATCACGGCATCATGGCGACCATTGGCCGGCGGGCCGCGGTGGCCGAGCTACCGGGCGGGCTCAAGTTCCGGGGCACGATCGGCTGGCTGACCTGGCTGGGGGTCCACCTCCTGTTCCTGGTCGGCTTCCGCAACCGGGTGGTGGTGCTGGTCAGCTGGGCGTGGAACTACCTGAGCTGGGATCGGGCCAGCCGGGTCATCCTGGACGAGAACTCAACTACTCCAAGCGGGCAACACCGGGCGTAACGCCCGGCGTAACGCCCGGGCGGAAGGTGCAGCGGCCCGCGTCGATGACGACCTCGTCGCGGCCGGTGGATGTCTGGAAGAAGGCCTCGCCGTCGTCGAGCACCCACATTGAGATGGTCAGGTCGTCGCCGGGGAAGACAGGGCGGGAAAAACGGCCCGCCATCGACAAAAAGCGCTCGGGGTCGGAGTCGCACAATGTGTGCAGGAGGGCCCGGCCGGTGAAGCCGTAGGTGCACAATCCGTGCAGGATTGGTTTGGGGAAGCCGGCCAGGGCCGCGAATTGCGGGTCGGAGTGGAGCGGATTGCGGTCCCCGTTCAGCCGGTACAGCAGGGCCTGGTCGGGCCGGGTGGAGTAGGTCACGCGGTGGTCGGGCTCGCGCGTGGGGGGCGCCGCTTTGCCCGAGGGGCCGCGTTCGCCGCCCCAGCCACCCTCCCCCCGGATAAACGCCGACGCCCGGTTGGTGAACAGCGGCTTGCCCGTCGCCTGATCGGCCGACACCGACTCGGTGGCGATCACCGCCCCTGACCCCTTGTCATAGATCCCCGTGATAGTGGTGACGGTGCTGATGTGGCCTTCGACCGGCAGGGGGGCGTGCAGCTCGAAAGCCTGTTCCCCGTGGACCAGCATGAACGGGTTGAACGTGCCGATCTGAGCGAAAGCCGAGCTCATCCCGAGGCCAGCCAAGACGGCAAAAGTCGGCAGGACCCGCTGGGGCAGGTCGGCACTGTTCTCGGTCGTGAACTCGAGCTCGAACCCGGCCGGGTCGATCGATCCCGCCCCCACCCCGAGGGCGTACACCAGGCAGTCCGTAGAGGTCCACGACTTCTCGACTGGGTCGCCGGTAGCGCCCACGGCGGCGGGATTGATGGGCATTGCGGTTGCTCCTCTCGGGCGAACGCGGCCCCAGCGGGCCGGTTTCGACTGTACCCACGGCACGCGACGCTCAAGAGTGCGACACTTTAAGAAGACTGAAAGGGGATCATCCCTTGTCGCAGAGGCCACCAGGGCAGTGGAGGCGAGCGGCGGTACCGGCACTGATCGCCGCGGTCGTGCTGGTCGTCGCCTGGTTGGGACCGTTGCCCCGGGCGGGCGGGGCGTCATCGGCTCCGCCGACGACAACGACCAGGGGCGGGGCCTCAAGGGTTTCGTTGCAGATAACGACCCACAGCTTGCCCGCCGCCACGATCGGCGTTCACTACGCCGCAGCCGTCCACGCCACCGGGGGTAACCCGCCGTACACCTTTTCCGGCGATGCGCCGCCTGGGCTCACCATGTCGAGCTTCGGCCTGATCACCGGTGTTCCAACATCGTCTGGCAGCTTCGTCGTCGGCGTCCAGGTGAACGACACGCCGACTCCGACTTCAAAGGGGAGCGCCAGCGCCGAGATCGGGATGACGGTGAACAAGGTCCAGGTCCCGCCTCTTACGGACAGGACGACGACCACGGCAATAACTACGACGACAACAACCGTCGTCGTCACCACCACAACCGTGCCGACGACGACCACCACGGCGACGACCATCAAGACGACAACCACCACGACCCCGCCGCCAGCTACGCAGCCTTCAGTAGTTCCCTCGACTACTCAGTCCACCGCGACAACGCTGCCACCCGTCTCGCCTGAGCCCACGACCATCCCCGTGGCGACGACCGCGATTCCGAATGGGCCCGCACCGCCTCCTGTTGCCGTCCCCGGATCCGCCCCGCTCGAGCTCAGTCGGCCGTCGATCGAGCCAGGCGGCGACATGGTCGTCCACGGGAGCGGTTGCACGCCAGGCTCAGATGTTCGGGTGTCGATCGGCGAGGCAATTGTGGGAACGTCGGTGGCGGATGATCGCGGGGACTTCTCGGCACCGATCGCCATTCCCGATCTCCCGCTCGGCCGCTACGACGTCGTGGCCGGGTGCGGTCCCACTCTCGTGACCCCCCTTGACCTGGTGGTCGCCACCAGGATCGACAACCGAAACGGGACCCTGGGGCTGTTCTTCTTTTTCTTCCTGCTGTCGGTCATGCTCTTCCGTCGCCGCCGATTGGTGAGGCGCAGAGGGCCGGGGGCACGCGCATGAAGGGGGCATTGCAATGGACCTGACGAGACTGAGGCGCGGGCCGGTCCGCGCCGTTGGCGCGGTTGTGGCCGCCACCCTCTGGTTTGGGGCAAGTGGCGTCGCGCCTGCCCGTGCGGTCGGCCAGGTGACCGTTGACGCCAGTGTCGACGGCCAGCCGCTGGGAACATCCTCCCAGAACAAACCGGTCAAGCTCTTTCCTCGTCAGGAGTCTTTGCTGGTGTTCGCCGTGACCAACGGCGGGTCCTCGCCGGTGGAGATCCGGAAGGTCCGGCTCGAGGGCCAGGTGATCGGCTTGACCTTTTTCGCCTACGACACATCGGTGAGCATGTCGGTGGCGCCCGGTGCGACCGAGACGCGGCGCCTCGTTCTCGACCTGAGCGGGCTGGACGGTCAGGCCACCGGATTGATCTCGGGGGCGGTGAAGGTGCTCGACGCCCGTCGCCACCTCGTGGCCCAGCAAAACGGTGTCGTCGACGTGAGGGGCTCGCTCCATTCGGTGTACGGGCTGTTCGGCTTGGGCATCGCCTTTCTCACCGCCCTGTCGTTCCTCGCGGCCCTGATCGGACTGGCCCGTCACCGCCTGCAGACCAACAGGTGGCGGCGAGGCCTGCGGTTCCTCACCCCGGGGTTGGGACTGGGGTTGGTGGTCAATTTCACGCTCTCGGCCACGCGCGTTTTCGTCCCCGGGATCGGCCGCTGGGTGACCATCACGGCGCTCTGCGCCGTCGCCTTCTTCGCCCTGGGCTATCTGACCCCGACACCGGATCTCGAGGAGGAGGAAACCGAGGAGGCCCCGACCGAGATCGTCGAGGAGATCGCCGTGCTCGCCATCGCGGCCCGGCCGGGCCGCCCCGCCCTGGCTGCCCAGCCGGCACCGGCCCAGCTGCCCGCCGACACGGCGTCACGCCAGGCGGTGGGCCCGGCCCGGGCAGATCCCGAACTGCCCGCCGCCGCACCCCCAGCGCCGTCCTCCCCGCCGCAATCCAAGCTCGAACCGCCGGCGGACCCCAACGCCACGCCGCGGGCCGCGCCCCAAGTAGACGAGCTGCCTGATCCTCGGGTGACCCTGCCCGCCCAGTTCACCGCGTCCGCGCCAGCGCCTTCCGAGCCCGATTCCTGAGGCAGGCCGCCCGTCGAGCCAGACCGCATCGGATAAGCCGGAGCCGCCCCACGTGACCTGCGCTGAATTTGTGTCGTGTACACAGCACAAATTCAGCGCAGCTTCGCGCGTTTCCCGCACAGGGTGACCGTGGGGGGCCCTTTGTGCTCAGACTGTGCTCAGATCGACGCGAGGGGCCGTTGCGCAGCGAGGCGGCAACGCCCGTACACCGAGGCGCCGGGATCGCTCGCTCGCTACTCGGCCAGCTCGACCTCGACCGAGTCCTCGCCGTCCGCTGCCCTCTCCTGGAGGACGAGTTCGGCGATGGTGCCCGCCTCCTTCAGATCGTCGGCCGCCCGGGCCATACGGGCCAGGCGATCGGCGCCCGCCACCACCGTGGCGCGGGCAACCGGCCATCGCATCGACTTGCTGGACCCACTCTTGGCCGACCGGATCTGGCCCAGCACCCATGCCACGTCATCGAGCACGGCCCCTTCGCCCCCCCCGGCCGCCCAGGCCGCCCGGTGGACCGACCCTTCCTGCCACCATGACCACACCTCTTCGGTGACGAAGGGCAGGAACGGGGCGAACAACCGCAGCAGCGCCGACAACGCCATCTGCAGCGTGGCTTGCGCCGACGCCGCTCGCTCCGTGCCGAGCGTCCCGTAGGCGCGGCTCTTGACCAGCTCGACATAGTCGTCGCAGAACGCCCAGAAGAACGACTCGGTGCGCTCCAAGGCCCGGGCGTAGTCGTACCCGTCGAACGCTTCGGTGGCGTCTTCGATGAGGGCCTCCAGCCGCACCAGCAAGGCCCGGTCCAACGCCTCGCTCACCTGGGCCGGGGCGCCCGAATCGCGGCAGGCTCCCTTTTCCCCGTCCTCCCCGGACAGGCCCAGCACGAACTTGGACGCATTCAGTAACTTGATGGCCAGCCGCCGGCCGATCTTGAACTGGTTTTCATCCAGCGCCGTGTCGGTGCCCGGCCGGGCCGAACAGGCCCAGTAGCGCACCGCGTCCGCCCCGTACTGATCCACGACCGCCATCGGGGTGACCACGTTGCCCTTTGACTTGGACATCTTCTTACGGTCCGGGTCGAGGATCCACCCATTGATGGAGGCGTGGGCCCACGGCAGGGTGTCGTGCTCGAAATGGGACCGGACCACGCTGTCGAACAGCCAGGTCCGGATGATCTCCGGGCCCTGGGGCCGCAGGTCCATCGGGAACGTCCGGCCGAACAGGTCGGGATCGTCGACCCAACCGGTGGCGATCTGGGGCGACAGCGACGAGGTGGCCCAGGTGTCCATGATGTCGGGGTCGCCCATGAACCCCCCGGGCTGGCCCCGCTGCGCATGCACGAAGCCGGCGGGCGTGTCCGACGACGGGTCGACGGGCAGGTCGGCCTCGGCAGGCACGATGGGGTGGTCATAGTCGATCGCGCCGCCGGCGTCGACGGGGTACCAGATGGGGAACGGCACCCCGAAATACCGCTGCCGGGAGATCAGCCAGTCGCCGTTGAGGCCCTCGACCCAACTCTCGTAGCGCTGGTACATCCAGTTGGGATGCCAGTGCAGCGCCTTGCCCCGGTCGAGCAGGGCCTGGCGCAGCTCGGGGTCGCGCCCCCCGTTGCGGATGTACCACTGCCGCGAGGCCACGATCTCGAGCGGCCGTTCGCCTCGTTCGTAGAACTTGACCGGGTGGGTGATGGGCGCCGGCTGGCCGACCAGGGCCCCGGCCTGGTGCAGCAGTTCGACGATCCGGGTCTGGGCCGCGCGGATGGTCTTGCCCGCCACCTCCCCGTAGGCCTCACGGCCGGCCGCCGAGGTGATCCAGGCCGGGACGTCGGCCTGCAGGCGGCCGTTGCGCTCGACGATCACCCGGGTGGGCAGCTGCAGCTCCCTCCACCAGGTCACGTCGGTCGTGTCGCCGAAGGTGCAGATCATGGCGATCCCGGTGCCCTTGTCGGGCTGAGCCAGCTCGTGGGCCACGACCGGGACCTCGACGTCGAAGAGGGGCGAGCGCACCGTGGTCCCGAACAGCGGCTGGTAGCGGGCGTCGCCGGGGTGAGCGACCAGCGCCACACACGCGGGCAGCAGCTCGGGCCGGGTGGTGTCGATCATGACCGGGGCGCCCCCGCCCCCGTCTCCGTCCCCGCCGCCCGACGCGGGAGCGAACCCGTACCGGTAGTAGGCCCCGGCCAGGGGCCGGTCCTCCAGCTCGGCCTGGGCCACCGCGGTCTGGTAGGTGACATCCCACAGGCTGGGCGCCTCGGCCTGGTAGGCCTCGCCCCGGGCCAGGTTGTGCAGGAAAGCCTGCTGGCTGGTGCGCCGGGCCCGCTCGCCGATGGACGTATAGGTCAGGGTCCAGTCGACCGACAGCCCGACCCGCCGCCATATCTCCTCGAAGACGCGCTCGTCCTCGACCGTCAACGTGGTGCACAGGTGCACGAAGTTGGCCCGGCTGCACGCCACTTTGGCCTTGGCGTCGGGCTTCTTGGGCGGCTCGAACGATGGGTCGTAGGGCAGCGAGATGTCGCAACGGATGCCGAAGTGGTTCTCGACCCGGCGCTCGGTCGGCAGCCCGTTGTCGTCCCACCCCATGGGGTAGAACAGCTCCTCCCCCCGCATCCGGTGGTACCGGGCCAGCGAGTCGGTCTGCACGTAGCCGAACACCGAACCCATGTGCAACGAGCCGCTGACAGTGGGCGGCGGGGTGTCGACGGCGTAGATCTGGTCGCGGCTCTTCGACCGGTCGAAACGGTACGTACCGGCTCGCTCCCACTGCTCGTCCCAGGCCTGTTCCAGGCCCTGCAGCGACGGCTTATCGGGAACGTTGGCGGGCATCGTCCCGCTACCGTACAGGGGGTGTTGCGTCTTCATGACACCGCGACGGGAATGTTGCAGGAGCTGGACCTGCGCGACCCGGGACGGGTGTCGATGTACGTGTGCGGTTCCACCGTGTACGCCGAACCGCACATCGGCCACGGGCGCTTCGCCCTGGTCTGGGACATCATCCGGCGCTACCTGAGCTGGTCGGGGCTGGAGGTGAATTTCGTCAGCAACGTCACCGACCTCGACGACAAGATCATCAACCGGGCCAACGAGGAGGGCCGCAGCGCGGCCGAGGTGGCCCAACAGTACGAGGCCAGTTGGTGGGACGCCATGGACCGCCTCGGCGTGGGCCGGCCCACCAACGAGCCCCACGCCACCGAGTACGTGGACCGGATGATCGAGCTCATCGATGAGCTGATCGACCGGGGCCGGGCCTATCCCGGCCGCGATGGGGTGTACTTCGCGGCCGAGACGGTCGAGGATTACGGGCTCCTGGCCCACCAGCCCATCGACTCGCTGCGCATCGGCGCCCGGGTGGAGGTGGACGAGGAACGGGGCAAGCGGTCGCCCATCGACTTCGCCCTGTGGAAGTTCGCCAAGCGCGGGGAGCCGTCGTGGGAGTCGCCGTGGGGTCCGGGCCGGCCGGGCTGGCACACCGAGTGCGTGGTCATGGCCCTCGACCTGCTGGGCGACGACTTCGACCTGCACGGGGGCGGGCTCGACCTGGCCTTCCCCCACCACGAGAACGAACGAGCCCAGGCGGTGGCGGCGGGCCGCCGCTTCTCCCGGCGCTGGGCCCATTCCGGCATGGTGGTCGCCGAAGGGGGGGAAAAAATGAGCAAGTCGCTCGGGAACGTCGTCTCCTTACCTGACCTCCTGGCGCGCTACGACCCGAGGGCCTACCGGCTGCTGGTCCTGCAATCCCATTACCGCTCGCCCATGACGGTGACCCAAACGACCCTGAGCGCGGCCGAGCAGGGGATGCAACGTCTCGACGCCCTGGCCCGCCGCTTCCCCGACGCCGAGAACGGGGTCGTCCCCGACGCCCCGGCCCTGAACCGGTTCCGGGAGCGGATGGACAACGACCTAGGAACGGTGCAGGCGACGGCCGATCTGTTCGACCTGGTGAAGCGAGCCAACAGCCTGGCCGACCAGGGAGATATGGAGGCGGCCGCGCCGCTCGCCGGGGCGGTCTACGAGATGGGCCGGGCGGTGGGGCTGGACCTGGGCGAGGGCAAGTCAGACGAGCTCGACGACTTCGCCCGCGCCCTGGCCAAGGCCCGGGACGAGGCCCGCAGCCGGGGCGACTACGCCGAGGCCGACGCCATTCGCGGCCAGCTGCAAGCAGGCGGCTGGACCGTGGAGGACACGCCCGGAGGGACCGTCATCCGGCGCTGAGCGGATTACCAATGCACGCCACGCCATGCGGCGCCACGCCGGCGCCGGCGGCGCCACTCCGCCGTCTCCGGAGACGCCACGCCGGCGCCGGAGACTCAGCCGGAGACGCAGCCGGAGACGCAGCCGGCAGCATCGTCGTGCGGTGCTCGAGCGGGCTGGCTATCTGCCTTTTATGGTCGGGAAGGTCACGCCGGGAATGGTGGTGGTCGTGACAGTGACGGTGGGCGCGCTCCGGGTGGGCACGTTGGCCAGCGAGCCCGTGCTCCCGGCGCTCGTGCCGCCGGGAGACGTCGACGACCCGGGCACGATGGCCCGTGGTGCATTCGACCGGGCCGGGTCGGTGCTGGCATTTCCTGGTCGGACGATGGCGAGGCCAATGGCCCCGACGATCAGCAGGGCGGCGCAGCAGGCGGCCAGTGGTCGCACGGCCGGCGTCTGCCGAGCGGGCGGGGCGAGGGTGGCGGTGCCGGTGGACGCGGGGGTTCGTTCCTGCTCGTCCAGCGTGGCGAGGGACAGTGCGGCCGGAGGCTCGGGAACGGCGCGGACCAGCACCGCTTTCAGATCGCTCAGCTCCTCCAAGGCCCGTTCCTTGGCCTGGCAGGTGGGGCAATCCGGGAGGTGCAGGCGCATCTCCTCCGCCTTGTCCTCGGGGAGGTTGCCGTGGATGAAGTCGGCCAGCTCAGGCTCGCGGTAGCACAACGGGCCGGACTCGTGGTCGAGGGTCACGTCCAGCCACTCCGCTGCGCGCGTGGCCACGTGGCCGGCGTTGGACGGAGTGAGGCCCAGCACGGTACCGAGCGACTGATCGTCGAGTTCGCTCACCTTGGCCAGCCACAGCGCCCCCCGTTGTTCCGGCGGCAACTGCCACAGCGCCCGGCTGACGGCCGAATCCGATCCGCGGTCGGGGCGCTCGGCCGCCCCCGTCAGGCTGACCCGGAACGTAGCCGCCAGCAGCTCCAACCGAGACGGGGAGGCGCCGGGCAGGCCCGGCGGGGTGTCGAAGAAGGCTTTGGTCACCGCTCGGGTGGCCACGTCGCCATCGGCCACGACGACGAACGCCAGTCGCCAGGCGTCGTTCAGGTCGTGCGCGACCGGGCCATCGGCTATCGGTCGCGGCGTCTTTTCTTTGGTATCGGCAGTCTGTCCGTCCCCGACCGCTGCCGACGAGCGGGCCTTTCGTCGCATCGCCGAGAGAGTAACGCCAAAATCGCGATTTGACCTTGGAACGCGCGTCGCGTTGGCTGCTAGGGGTGAGGCTCCGCCGCTCCCGTGAACCCCTACCCCCCGGGTTCGGGACCATCTGGTCGGCGGTGGCCATCGACCTGATCGGCTTCGGCATTGTGTTCCCGATCCTGCCCGTCTATGCCCGCCGCTTCCATGTCTCGTCTTTCACCGCCACCGGATTGGTGGCCGCGTTCGCCGCGGCCAGCTTCGTGTTCTCGCCCATCTGGGGGCGGATCTCCGATCGGGTCGGGCGCAAGCCGGTGCTGCTGCTGTCGCTGGCCGGGACCTGTGTCGGGAGCCTGTTGACCGGCCTGGCGGGCGGGATCGTCCTGCTGTACGTGGGCCGGGTGGTGGACGGGATCTCCGGGGCCAGCGTGTCGGTCGCCCAAGCGGCGGTGAGCGATGTGGCCAAGCCCGAACAGCGAGCCCGGTTGTTCGGGCTCCTCGGGGCGGCGTTCGGAATCGGGTTCGTGGCCGGACCGGCCCTGGGCGCACTGGCCGCGTTGGCCGGTCCGCGCGTGCCGTTCTATGTCGCCGCCGGCCTGGCGGGGGTCAACGCCTTGATCGCGATCCGGCGGCTACCCGAGACCCACCATCCGGGCGACGGCGCGCCGGCGGCGGTCCGATCGGGCAACCCCGTGGCCGCCCTGGCGGGCGGGCGCGGGATGGGGACGCTCATCGGGGTGGCGTTCGGGGCGCTGCTGGCGTTCAGCGCCTTCGAGGCCACCTTCGCCCTGTTCGGGCAGCGCCGGCTGGGCTTGGGGATCGGCTCGTCGGCGGCGGTGTTCGCGGTGATCGGACTGGCCATCGTGGCGGTCCAGGGCGGCTTGGTCCGTCCGGTCGTGTCCCGGTTCGGGGAGGCGGCGACGTTGCGAGTCGGGCTCGGCGTGGACGCGATCGGCTTGTTGGTGCTGGCCTTCGCACGGTCGTGGCCGGGGTTGGCGCTGGCGTTGTTGGCCCTTACGGCGGGCCAGGGCTTGGTACAGACGACCATGTCCTCGGCCTTGGCGGGCCGGGCCGACCCCGCACGGCGGGGTGAGGTGCTGGGGGCCCAGCAGTCCGCCGGTGGGCTGGCCCGGGTGGTGGGGCCGCTGCTGGGAGGGATCCTGTTTCAACGGGTGGGGCCCGGGGCGCCCTATATCGCCGGGGCCGCGGTCATGGCCGCGGTGCTCTTGCTGCTGCAGGTCACAGTCGATGCCCGCCAGCCGACCATCGCCGCCCCTTAGGCCATTTCCCCCCCTTGTATCTGTCGCGTCCTATGTTACTCTCTAGTAACATAGGAGAAACCCGGAGGCGCGTCGTGGGTGATTTTTCCCTTGAACTCAACGAGGACCAGCTCCAGATCCAGAAGTGGGTGCACGACTTCGCCGAGAACACGGTGCGTCCCGTCGCCCACGAGTGGGACGAGCGCGAGGAGACGCCCTGGCCGGTCATCCAGCAGGCGGCCGAGATCGGGCTGTACTCGCTCGACTTCGTCGCCAACGCCTGGGCCGACCCGACCGGGCTGCTGCTGCCCATCACCATGGAGGAGATGTCGTGGGGGGATGCCGGCATCGCCCTGGCCATCTTCGGGACGACGCTCGGGGTGGTGGGCATCTACGCCAACGGCACACCCGAGCAGGTCATGGAATGGGTGCCGCAGTGTTTCGGCACCCCGGAGAAGATCCAGCTCGCTGCTTTTGCCGTGTCCGAGCCCGACGCGGGCAGCGACGTGAGTTCGCTGCGGACGCGTGCGGTGTACGACCAGGCGACCGACGAATGGGTGCTGAACGGCACCAAGACCTGGATCACCAACGGTGGGATCGCCGACGTCCACATCGTGGTGGCGTCGGTCAACCCGTCGTTGGGATCTCGGGGTCAGGCCAGCTTCGTCATCCCACCGGGGACGGCCGGCTTGGCCCAGGGACAGAAGTTCAAGAAGATGGGCATCCGGGCGTCGCACACCGCCGAGGTGGTGCTGACCGACGCGCGAGTTCCCGGCCGGTGCCTGCTGGGCGGAAAGGACAAGCTCGACGAGCGGCTGGCCCGGGTGCGGGAGGGCCGTTCGAGTGGGCGCAGTCAGGCCGCCATGGCGACCTTCGAGGCGTCCCGACCCACAGTGGGGGCGCAGGCCTTGGGAATCGCCCGGGCGGCGTACGAGTACGCATTGGAGTATGCCAAGGAGCGCAAGCAGTTCGGCCGGGCGATCATCGAGAACCAGGCCATCGCCTTCAAGCTGGCCGACATGAAGATGCGCATCGACGCTTCCCGGCTGTTGGTGTGGCGGGCGGCGTGGATGGGCCGGACGGGGAAGACGTTCGAGTCGGGCGAGGGCTCGATGTCGAAGTTGTTCGCGGGCGAGACGGCGGTGTGGGTGACCGAGCAGGCCATACAGATCCTTGGCGGCTACGGCTATACCCGTGACTACCCGGTCGAGCGCTGGCACCGAGACTCGAAGATCTACACCATCTTCGAAGGCACGAGTGAGATCCAGCGCCTGATCATCGCCCGCAACATCTCCGGGGTCCACATCAGGTAGCTGACCAGGGCTTTTGTCGTTTGAGGCCATCAACCGGTTGTTGTCGGATCAGGGCCTCGAAGCCGGGAGTCATCCCTACTATCCCTACAATCCCTACAAAATAGGGTCGTTGCCTCTCGGTGGCGACGATCTGACAGCGCAAACGGGGGGTCTGGGAGGTCCGGGTCTTCACCGGTCGCGACGACGCTGGGCGACCCACTCAAGTCAGCCGGACCCTGAAGGGGACCAAGCGAGACGCGCAGCGACTGGCCGCTTCTTTCGAGAGCCGGCCGCCGACTCATGCTGCCGGGCGCACGGTGGCAGACGTGCTGAAAGCCTGGGTGGAGGTGAGCGAGGCGACCTGGGCGGCGGCCTCCCGGCGCGATCAGGAAGCCGTGTCCGGTTGGTCCTGGCCGACCCGATCGCGGCCATCCCCGTGGCCCGGCTGGGCGTGGCCGACATCGAACGATGGCACGCCCGGATGCGGGTGGCGAGGGTGGGCGAGACGGCGATCAAGGGCCGCCACGGTGTACTCCGCGCCGCCCTCGCCCAAGCGGTTCGATGGGAGTGGATCGCGACCAA
>JALYXV010000089.1 GCA_030947025.1 Actinomycetota bacterium
ATTGAGGTGCGGAGCGCCTTGTCGGGTGATCATGTATCGCATGCTGCGGCCGGTCGCGGACGCGGCGACACCTGGCTGACAGCGCCCCGGGGTTGGTTCAGGCGGCGCGGGAGTATTCGTGGATCAGACCGCCGAGGCGGTCGGTGCGCTCGATGGCGGCGCTGGTATCGCCCGCGGGCGGCAGCGGGATCGGGGCGTCGAGGTCGATGCCCCGGTGGGGACGAGCGGCGTTGTAGTGGGCCAGGTATTCGCTCATCACTCGTTCCAGGTGGCGGCGGCCGAGGATGAGGGTCCAGTCAAGGCATTCCCGGCGGGCAGTCCCCACGAAACGCTCGGCGTACGCGTTTGCCCGCGGTGAGCGGGCCGGGGTCTTGATGACCCGGGTGCCGTCGGAGGCAAAGACGGTGTCGAAGGACTCGACGAACTTGGTGTCACGGTCACGGATCAAGAACTTGAAACGACGGCCCCGGTCGTCGAGGGTCATCGACAAGTTACGGGCCGCCTGGGTCACCCAGCCGGAGTTGGGGTGGGCGGTGACGCCGGCCAGCCACACCTGGCGGCGTTCCAACTCGATGAAGAACAGCACGTACAGACGCCGCAGCCCCACGGTGTCCACGCTGAAGAAGTCGCAGGCCAGCACCCCCGACGCTTGGGAATGTAGGAACTCGGCCCAGGTCGGTCCGTCCTTGCGGGGGGCCGGGCCGAGGTGGTGGCGGCCCAGAACGTTTCGGACCGAGGTTCCCGACACCTTGACGCCGACCTTGGCGCATTCTCCGGCGATACGCACGTATCCCCATCGGGGTTTCTCTCGGGCCAGGCGCAACACCACCTCGACGGTCTCGTCGTCGAGGCCGCGCCGGGGTGGCTGCTGCGGTTGGGTCCAGTGCCGTCGGACGCGTTGGCGTTGCCAGCGCAGCAGGGTGGCCGGGGTGACGAGGAAGGCGCCCCACCGTCGTCGGGGTAGGAGCTTGGCCAACGCCCAGAGCAGGCGACGGTCGGTGTCGTTGTAGCGGGGGCGGGGTACCTGGCGCTGCAGGATCGCCAGTTGGTAGCGGAGGACGGCGATCTCGATGTCGTCGGCGTTGGCCTTCGGCCCCAGTCGCAGCATCCTGAGAACGCACCGGAAGACGAGGAAGCGCACAGCGGCCCACACAGATGCCATCCTTGCATGGGGACATTGCCGCAGGTCACGGGCAAATCCTGCTCGTGCACCCCACAGGGAACCGGAACCCCGAGAACCCTGACGGCGGGACCTCGACTACACGGCGGCGACGTCGCTTCATCCCGCCAGCTTGCCATCGTCAATGCAACAGCGCCGCACCGCCGGGCCGCCGCCGCTCAAAATAAGGGCGATAACCCGGGCTACCTGCGCAGTCATGACGCTGCGCACGTCAATCGGGCGATGGGCGCAGCCACCTCATGACCGCCAGCGTTAGACATGTCCCGTCGCGTCGCTACCAGCGTCTCGGCCACGGCGACCGACGCGCTACGCGCCGGCGACATGAGCGATCGCTGCGACTGTATGGCGGCCGTCCGGGTTCGTCCCTAACTCGAGCAACCGAGCCCGTCTGAGGTTGTCCGAGCCGGGGGCGCTTACCAGTGGAACCCAAGGCCCGAAACTATTCGCGGGAGATGGCGTCTGCACATTGAACCATACGCCATCCGACATGTCGCGCACCACCAACATGAGGGCACCGTTCATCCGTTCCCCGATCAACACCTGCGCTACATTGGAGCCCATCTCGCCGATGAATTGCCAGGATTGTTCCCAGGTCCCGATGCGAACCTCACGTAAGAACCATGGTCCATTCTGGAGGTCGATCGCAAATAGAGTGAGGCTTCCGTCACTATTGTGGCCGAAGCGAAGCTCCCGGGCGTTTGACCCGTCATCGCCGAGCGGAACCCAGTTGTCGGCCCAGGGGCCACCCGGCGTGTTTTGGCGTATGCTCCAGGGTTTGTCTCCGAGGTCAATCGCGGCGACGACAAGCGCGCCGGCTTTGTCGTGATCGACTACGAGTGACTTTATGTTTGAGTCCGATGACCCGAGGTGACTCCACTCCGACTCCCAAGGACCTGCGGGAGCGAGCTGACTAATGGTCCAGGGATGATAAAGCTCGGTGCGATCCGTCACGACCAGAGTTAGGCGCCCATCCTTGTTCACGGCAACATGCAACTCCTTTACGTTCGAGCCTGGGGCACCAAGATGAACCCATTCCGACGCCCACACTCCGTCGCCGTCCTGTTCGATGACCCACGGGCCGCCGCCTAGGTCGATGCCGAAGGCGACTGGGCGTCCGTCTGAGTAGCGGGCGATCTGCAGTTGCTGCACATTGGATCCCACCGCGCCGAGCGGGGACCACTCCGAAGCCCACGCACCCAACGCGTCCTGCTGGATGTGCCATGGTTTCCAGTCGTCCCCGCGATCAATCGCCAGTGCAAACAGGCTACCCGAGTGGTTTCGGCTCGCCAGCAGCATCCTTGCATTTGATCCGGGCCCTCCCAGTCGTGACCATTCGCTTTCCCATTCCCCACTATCACGTTGCCGGATATGCCACGGCCCCCCGGCCATGTCGGCAGCTATGGCATGCAGGCGCTTCGTGCCGTCACGTCTGAGGAGGATCTGGCTGACATTAGACCCGTCCCCACCGAGTGGCGTCCAGTTAGCAACCCATGTTCCGTTCGGACTACTCTGCTCGATGTGCCACGGTTTTCGGCCTAGGTCGACCGCTAAGACCACCAACGATCCGTCGGACTCGTGAGCGACCTGAAGAGACGAAGCATTTGATCCCGGTCCACCGAGGGGGGACCAATTCTGCCATCCGGAAGGCGTTGCCTCGTCAATCGCCCAGGGTGCCTCGATTGTCTCCGTAGTTAGGAGGCACGCACCGTCGGCGGCTGACCAATAATATTCGACTTGTACTCCATTGATTCTCGTGAGACGCGTATTGCACACGTCCCCGATCTCAGTTATGTTATCTGTGCCATCAACCCTCCATCCGTCCAGTTCTGGATCGGTGCACGCCTCCGCGACTTCGTGTCCAAATGCCCGCGTCAAGAGGTCGAGGGAGGCCTGGTCGAGCGGCGCGCCAGCAGCACTGGCGGCGCGAGCGGCACTCGAATACGAATTGTTTCCGATCCAAGCGAACCAGACGTTGTCGCTGTCGGCCACGTCGATGTCACTGTCGTAGGAGTGTGCACCGAGCGCAGATGGCTTTGGGGTGTAGCTCGCTGTTGGCGGAACCACAACGCAATAGAGGATCGAGCCGCCGTCCGAATCGGGCTCGGGAAGCTGCCCGGCGTCAATGAGCTGCCATAACAACTCTCCGACTGTGTCGTCGTCGAAACTGGAAGGTGGCTCAGGACCTGTTACCTGGATCGCTCCCCCATAGGGGCTGGGGTCAATACCATATTGCTTTAACCCGGCCATGAACCCGCTCGCCAGAATTGTTTGAACACTGGACACGATCTGCGTCATGTTCGCGGCCGTCCAGAAGTGGAGTTTCGCACTGTTGAGTCTTCATAGCGGGGCCGTTGTGGCGCTGATCGCCGGGTTCACGCTGCACGGGCGAGGACGTCGAGAATACCGTCGATTATTTTCGGGTTTTGTGGTTCCAGGGA
>JALYXV010000102.1 GCA_030947025.1 Actinomycetota bacterium
GCATAGCCGAGCCGCCCGTCGCGTCGCCTGGTGGCCTGGTGACTACTGGGGGATCCCGACGATGGCGGTGTACATCTCCTGGTCGTTGGCGACCAACCCGTTGCCCTCGGTGGCCGAGCACAGCGCCGGCGGGTTCCCCGGCCCGGTGGCGGTACCGGGGCACAGGAAGACGTCGGTGTTGCGGGTGTCGCTCCACAGAGGATGGGCCACATTGCCCACCGCGGCCAAACCGGTGTAGTCACCCCAGAACTGACCACTGCCGTGGGCGTTGGGGAACTGGGTCGGCGGCGGCATCGACCCGGACGTGACCCGGACCTGGCGGAAGTTGACCATGTCGCTGCTCCCCGAGAGGCTGTAGTCGGAGTAGCCGGTGATCTCGTTGTTGCCGTACTGCCGGTCGTAGTACGACACCGCCAGCTTGCCCGCTTCGGTGATCGTGGCCCACTGCCACCACTGGTCGGCTCCCGCCTGCCCCGGCGCCTGGGTGACCAGCGTCTCGGTGCGAGGGTCGGCCGCGGTGCCCGTGAACGTGGTTCCGCCGTCGGTCGAGGTGCTGATCAGGATCTTGTTGTTGCAGGCCCCGACCGTCTTGACCCCCGTGTAGGTCGGGTTGCCATCGCCCGCGAAACCAGCCGGGATGCAGCCGTTGGACTCCTTCGACCTGGCGTTGATGTACGACCCGAAGGTCACGACCACCTGGCTGGGATCGGTCGGGTTGACCGCGCCCACCGGGTAGTTGCCCGCCCGGAAGACCGAGTTGGAGGTCGGTCCCTTCTCCGGCACGCACGAGCGCCCGGAGTCGGCTCCGGCACCTTGGTAGGTGTTGCAGTCGGGCAGGTCGTAGTAGTCGCTCACCTTGACCGGGGTCGAAAAGGTCACGCCGCCGTTGGTCGACTTGGCCAGCAGCATCTCGTAGCGGTTGTCGGTCCCCATGGTGGCCTGGTTGTTGAAGTTGGCGAAGGTGACATACAGGTTGCCGTCGGGGCCGGTGAACGGCTGGGAGAACTGGTTCTCATTGCAGGTGCCGTTCGGAGTGTCGATGTTGAAGGTGTTGGTGCAGAACGCGGTGGTAGCGCTCACCAGCACCCGTGGGCTGAACGTCTCGCCGTAGTCCTTGGAGTAGGCCTCCCAGATGTAGGCGGTGCCGTTGGCGGCGAACTCGGTCCAGGTGACGTAGATCCGGTCTTGGAACGGGCTGCCGATGTGATTGTCGACCGTGATCAGCTGCTTGTCCTCCAGCACCCCGGCTGTGCCGGGCTGGTCGAAGAAGCCGGTGACGGGACGGCCGGGGAAATTCCACGACGCCCCGTTGTTGCCCGTCGAGCGGTAGACCACGAAGGCGCTGGACTGGTCGGGATTGCTGGAGGCGACATTGCCACGATTGAACAGCTGGCAGCTCAGGTAGGCATTTCCCTTGGTGTCCCACGCCACCGAGGTGTCCCCACTGGCCTGCCAGTACTGGCGGGCGAAGCCGCCGAATGCGGCGCCCCGGGTGAAGCTGTTGGGAACCGTCGAGTTGTTCCAGGTCGCGCCGCTGGTGGTGGAGTAGGCTGCCCCGCAGGTCCCGTCGCCCCGCACGTAATCGTTGTTGCTGGCGACCAGGTGGCTGGGATGGAGCGGATCCTGGGCGATGGACGTCTCGTTATTGGCTTGGGCCCGGCCCTGGAGATCGGAATCTGCCACGTTGAGGCAATTCTGGTTGACCTTGAAGTTGTTGCCCAGGTTGGCCGAGCACGAGCCCGATCCAGCCGGGAAGTAGTTGGCCGGGTGGCCGGCCAAGCCCGAGGTGGCAAAGCCCGTGGGCGTTCCCGCGGGAGCACCGTCGGGGCCCTGCCCGGGGTTGTCTCCGATGGTGGCCGATGTCTGCGGCCCGGCCGCGTTGATCAGCTCGCTGGAGATCAACCGTTGCTGGATCTTGTTGAGGTGGTGGACGTTGAACGGCGCGGCCTGGGCGTGACTCCCTGCCATCACCACCGCGGGCACGGTCGCCGAGGCCAACACGCTGGCCGACGCCAACGCTACGAACACCCTCCGCCGAATTTTCATGAAACCCCCTGGTTCCCGTTGCCGGGGTGAAGCCACCCCGGAACGAGAAACTATTGCCAACCGCGGCGCCGCTTCAAGGGCTCAGCGAACATTTGGCGTCGGGCTGGGCTGCGTGCCAATGGCCCCATGACCCTCAACGTTCCCAGGGTCACATGGGCCCCAGTGCCCCCAGGGCGCTTGCTTGTCCCCGTTGGCCCCGTTGTCCCCGTTGGCCCCGCTTGCCCTCGCTGGCCGCCCTTTGGGCCCCGCTTGCCCTCGCTGGCCGCCCCCGGCTGGGCTACTTCGTGCTCGGCTCCCATCGGAAACAGCGGTTCGCCACCAGCAGCCCGGCCGCACCCCATGCCGCCATGACCAGCAGGTCGCTGCCCCGCAGGCTGCTGGGGGCGTGCGGGTCGAACGCCGCGAACGTCCCGGTGATGAAGTGGCGGACCGGGAACACCTCCGCAATCTTGGTCAACACCGAGCCCTGGCTGATCGGGAAGAACGTCCCCGATATGAACAGCAGAGGAAAGAACACCAGGTTGACGATGGCTGGGGCGGCATCAGCATTGGGCACGACCGTCGTCACCGCCAACCCCAAGGCACAGAAGCAGGCGGCCCCGACGATCAGCGTCGCGATCAGGGCGGCGACATTGCCGGGAAACGATACGCCGTAGGCGATGACCCCGAAGGCGATGACCAAGATGGTGAGAAGGATGCCGACGACGACGGAGTTCCCGATCAGGCCGCCCAGGTACATCCACGACGGCAAGGGCGCACCTTTGACCCGCTTGAGCGTCCCTGCCTCCCGCTTGAAGGTGACGGTGATCGCCAGGTTGGTGAAGGTGACGCCCATGATCCCGAAGGCCACGATCGACGGGATGTAGTACTGGGTGTAGCTGATGTTGCCGAGTTGGCTGATCCTGCCGTTGCCGCTGGTGCTGGCGAAGATCACCATGATCAGGATCGGGAACACGAAGGAGAACCCGGCGGCGGCAGGATTGCGCCAGTAGGACCGCTGTTCCCAACCGATCTGGCGGCCCAGCAGCTCCACCTCGCTGGTCATGGTGTTGCTCCCGTATGGGCCGCGCGGCTGCCGCCCGTGTTCTCGGCACTACCGGCGCTGTCCGTATTGGCAGCCAGCTCCAGGTAGATGTCCTCGAGGGTGGGCCGGGTCACGACCAGCCCGGGCAACTCGAGGTCTTGCTTGACCGCCCACCCGGTGAGGCGTGCCAGGACCGCCGTCGCCGCCTGGGTCTCGATGACCACCTCCCCGGCCGCCTCGTCAAGGGTCCCGGCCACCGGCAGGTCGCTCACACTGATGCCGTCGGGGAGGCCGAAGCGGATATGAACGGCGGCCTGGTTGCGGCCACCCAGCGAGTCCGGGGTGCCCTCGGCCACGAAGAGGCCCCCGGAGATGACCGCCACCCGGTTGGCCAAGTGCTGGGCCTCGTCCATGTAGTGGGTGGTCAACAGGACGGTCTTGCCCAGAGAGCACAGGTTACGGATGATCACCCAACTGGCCCGCCGGGCCGAGGGGTCGAAGCCCGTGGTCGGCTCGTCCAGGAAGATCAGGTCGGGATCGCCGATCAGCGCGATTGCCAGATCGAGCCGGCGTTGTTGGCCTCCCGACAGGGTGCGCAGCCGGGCCTTTCGCTTCTCCTCCAGCCCGACCAAGGCGATCACGTCGTCGACTTTCGACGGGTGGGGATACCAGTAGGTGCGCTGGCGCAGGATCTCCTCGACCGTCAGGTAGGGCTCTGTCGTCGACTCCTGGAGCACGATGCCAATTCGCTCCTTCAGCCGGCGCCCACCCCCCTCAGGGTCGATGCCGAGCACTTCGACCGCCCCCGCCGTGCGTTTCCGGTACCCCTCGAGGATTTCGACGATCGTCGTCTTGCCCGCACCGTTCGGCCCGAGCAGGGCGAATACCTCACCCTCCTCGATGTGGAAGGTGACTCCTCGCACCGCCTCCACCTTGCCGTAGGACTTGCGGAGCCCGTCCACCGCGACGGCTAGAGCCATGCGACCTCCTTGACCCCGGAAGGCAGGTTCGCTCGGTCACGCTAGCAGCGGCCGAGTTTTCCCGCGCGGCACGTAGGCTCCTCCCTCGTGCCCACCGCCGTCCGAGCTTTGCGTGGTGCTACCACCGTGGAGGCTGACACCGCGGCCCAAGTCAGCGAGCGGGTCCAAGCGCTGGTCAACGCCATGTTGGACAGCAACGGGGTGGACAAGGAAGACCTCATCAGCGTGTTGTTCACCGCCACCGACGACGTTCGGTCGATGTTTCCCGCCACTGCTGCGCGCGGGGTCGGATTGGGCGATGTGCCACTGATCTGCGCCCGCGAGCTCGATGTGGTCGGCGGTACCCCCCGCTGTATTCGCGTGCTCATGCATCTGAATACCGACCGCTCACGAGCCGAGCTGCACCACGTGTACCTCGAGGGGGCCGCAGGACTGCGCGATGACCTACCGGACTAGCCCGGCTTTTGCATTGTTCGCCACCTGCACCTCATGACCGGCCCGCCTGATCCGCCGGCCCGGCGGGCGGCGGTCGTCGGCACCGGACTCATCGGCGGTTCCGTCGGGTTCGCGCTGCGCCGCCGGGGTTGGTACGTCACCGGGAGCGACCGGGACCACGCCCGGGAGAAGCGAGCCCTGGAACTGGGCGCCTTGGATGCGGTAGGGCGCGACCCAGAGGCCGAGGTGACCTTCGTCGCCACGCCCGCGGGCGCAGTGGTGGCGACCGCCCTCGAAGTGCTGGAGCAGGGACTCCCCGATGCGGTCGTGACCGACGTCGCTGGGGTCAAGACGCCCATCGTTGGTGCCATCCGCCATCCGCGCTTCGTGGGCGGCCATCCCATGGCCGGATCGGAACAGGAAGGGGTCGATGGCGCCGACGCCAGCCTGTTCGAGGGCGCCACCTGGGTCCTGACCCCCACCGACACGACCGATCCCGCTGCCTACGCCCGGGTGTTTGGGGTGGTGTCGTCGCTCGGTGCCGATGCCATTGCCATGGCCGCCGCCCGCCATGACGAAATGGTCGCCATGGTGTCCCACGTGCCCCACCTGACCGCGGCGGCGCTCATGACCATGGCAGCCGACGCCGGGGCCGAGCAGGCGACGCTCCTCCGGCTGGCGGCGGGTGGGTTCCGGGATATGACCCGTATCGCGGCCGGCCATCCGGGGATCTGGCCCGACCTGTGCTTGGACAACCGCACGGCGATCATTGAAACCCTCGACCGTCTGGTCCAAGCGGTCGGCGGTCTGCGGGCCATGGTGGCTCGTGGTGACCGGGGCGCCATCCTGGAAGTGCTCGAACGCGCTCGCGAAGCCCGCTTGAACCTGCCGTCCCGGATGCTCCACCCTGAACAGATGATCGAGATCCGGGTGCCGGTGCTCGACCGCCCGGGCGTGCTGGCCGAAGTCACAACCGTCCTGGGTGAGCGCGGCGTCAACATCTACGACCTCGAGATCGCCCATTCAGCCGAAGGTCCCCGGGGGGTCCTGGTGTTGACGGTGGACGCGACCGAGACCGCGGCGGCGATCTCCGCGTTGACCGGGCGGGGCTACTTCCCGACGCCGCGGTCGTTGCTGTCATGAGGCTCCTCGACCGCGAGGACGGGTTGGCGAGCAACGGACATCAACCACCGGTTTTGTTTCAGCAAACCCACAGTGGGTGTGGGAAGTGCCATAACAAATGGGCGGTCGGAACATGACCGAGTTGGTGATCCCGGGCGGCATGGGGCCCCTGACCGGTCGGCTTCGGGTGCCGGGGGACAAATCCATCTCCCACCGAGCCTTGCTCCTAGCGGCTCGGGCCGAAGGCCGGTCTGAGCTGCGCCACCTCTCCGCCGGAATCGATGTCGCTCATACCGTAGGAGCAGTCGTCGCGTGCGGCGCCCAGGTCGTGGGCTCCGCGGGCCACGGGGGGACCATGACCGTCGTCGGCGGCCCCTCGATGTTGCGCGAGCCGTTCGTCGTTATCGACGTCGGCAACTCCGGCACCGGCATCCGGCTCCTGTCCGGCTGGAGCGCCGCCTTCGCCTGGCTCACCGTCCTCCAAGGCGACGCCTCCATCGCCGAGCGGCCCATGGGCCGGATTACCGAGCCGCTGCGGGCCATGGGGGCCCGGATCGACGGGCGCCAGGACGGTCGGTTACCGCCCCTCGTCGTTCGGGGCGGCGACCTGCGGGGCATTGACTACCGCTTGCCCGTCGCCAGCGCCCAAGTCAAGGCCGCCATTCTGCTGGCAGGACTGTCCGCCGAAGGGGAGACCACCGTCGTCGAGGACGTCCCGACCCGAGCCCACACCGAGGAGTTGCTCGCCGCCTGCGGAGCGGACATCGAAGTGGGCGCGGGCTGGGTGACGGTGAGGCGATCCTCGTTGTCACCGTTCCGCCTCGACGTTCCGGCCGATCCGTCGCACGCCGCGTTCTGGGTCGTCGCCGCCTCCGTGGTACCCGGAAGCGACCTGGTGTTGGAGGACGCCTATATCGGGCCGGCCCGGGCCGGTTTCCTTGACGTCCTCCAGCGGATGGGCGCCGACATCACGCTCGAGCAGGTGAACGAGGTCCAAAAGACCGCCGACATCCACGTCCGATACCGACCGTTGTACGCCACCGAGGTCGGTGGAGCCGAGGTTCCCGGACTGATCGACGAGATCCCGGTGCTGGCTGTGGCCGCCGCTCGAGCGGAGGGTGTCACGACCTTCGCTGATGCGGCCGAGCTACGGGTCAAGGAGAGCGACCGGGTGGTTTCGATGGTGGCCGCGCTGGGGGCGGTCGGGGTGGGCGCGGAAGCGCTCCCCGACGGCATGGTGGTTCGAGGGACCGGTGGCCAGCCGCTTCCCGGCGGGAAGGTCGACTCCCGCGGTGATCACCGGGTCGCCATGGCCATGGCGGTCGCCGGATTGGATGCCGTTGGTCCCACCGTTGTAGCAGGATGGGAAGCCGTCGCCACCAGTTATCCGGGCTTCGAGGAGGACCTGCGCCGGTGCGTGTCATAGCGATTGACGGTCCGGCCGGTTCGGGAAAGTCAACCGTCGCCAAGGCCCTGGCCACCCGCCTCGGTCTGGACTACCTCGACACCGGGGCGATGTATCGCGGGGTCGCATTCGCAGCCCTGCGGCGGGGCATCGATCCCGCGGACACGGCGCCCATGGCCCGGCTGGCCGAGCGCATCGACATAGACGTCGCCGACAAGGTGACCGTCGACGGAGTGGACGCGACCATCGAGATCCGAGGGCCCGAGGTGACGCGCGCGGTGTCGGTTGTGGCCGCCAATCCCGATGTCCGCCGCGAGCTGCGTCGCCGGCAAAAGGAGTGGGCCTCCGAGCACGGCGGCGGAGTGATCGAGGGCCGGGACATCGGCAGTGTGGTCTTCCCCCACGCCGATTTGAAGGTGTACCTGACCGCGAGCGACTCCGAGCGGGCCGGTCGCCGCAGTAAAGAGGTGCTGGACATGGACTACGACACAGTGGCGGCGGACATCGCCCGCCGCGACTATGCCGACTCGAGCCGTTCGGCTGCTCCCCTCGTGGTGGCGGACGATGCGATCACGGTCGACACGACCGGACTGTCCATCGAAGAGGTCGTCGACCGGGTCCTCGCGCTGCTGCCCGAGGCCGCCGCGGAAGGGGAGCGGTGAGCCGCGAACCGGCGGCTGACCAGGCGGGGGGCACCCCCCCGGCGGGAGGCGCCCGGGCGAAAAGCACTGCTACTTCAGTGGGAGTCACTCCGGCGGCCGCACATGGTGGGGGAGCCGAAGACCGGCGGCTGACCCCGGGGGAGCGGGTCTTCTACCAGTTTGCCCGGGCCGTGATGAAGGCCTTCGCCCAGGTGTTCTGGCGGGTCCGGGTCGAGGGTCGGGCCCATGTCCCCGTCGACGGGCCCTTCGTCGTGGCGCCCGTGCACCGGTCCAACATCGACACCATCCTCATGGCGTTCGTAACCCGCCGGCAACTGCGCTACATGGCCAAGGACAGCCTGTGGAAGCACGGCTGGTCAGCCCGGCTACTCACCGCCCTCGGTGGTTTCCCGGTCAATCGCGACGCGGCCGATCGTGAGGCTCTGCGGACCTGCGAGGCAGCACTGGGCCGAGGTGAACCGGTCGTCATCTTCCCCGAGGGCACCCGCAAGGCCGGTCCGGTCATCACTGACCTGTTCCAGGGGGCGGCTTTTGTCGCCTTGCGGGCCGGGGTGCCGATCGTTCCGGTGGGGATCGGCGGGAGTGCCGGGGCGATGCCCAAGGGCTCCAAATTCCTTCACCCGGTGAAGATCCGCATCCTCATCGGCCCGCCCATCCAGCCCCCGCCCCGCCCCGGCGCCGGGGCGCGGGGCAGCCGCCGCCACGTCCACGAACTCACCGCCCAGCTGCAGGAGGAACTACAACAGCTGTTCGACCAGGCCGAAGGACGGTGACGGAAGGACGGCCTCACGCCGGCCTCAGGCGGGCGCGGGC
>JALYXV010000115.1 GCA_030947025.1 Actinomycetota bacterium
GGGTGCGCTGAATTTGTGCTGCGTACGCAGCACAAATTCAGCGCACCCCCCGGTTTGGGCCCCCCATCTGCTGACATGTGCCGGCATTTAGCCTACCTCGGGCCGCCCGTACTGCTGGCCTCGCTGCTGTACGACCCGCCTCAGTCACTGCTCCGCCAGAGCTGGTCCCCCCGCCACCAGCGGCACGGAACCATCAACGCCGATGGGTACGGAGTCGGCTGGTACCAACCCGATGTACGGCCCGAGCCCGCCCGGTTCCGCAGGGCCGGTCCCATGTGGGCCGACCCCTCGCTGGAATCGCTGGCCCGGGTGGTGCGCGCCGGTGCGTTCCTCGGGTCGGTCCGTTCGGCCACGCCCCCCGCACCGATCGAGGAGAGCGGAGCGGCGCCGTTCACCGAGGGGCGGTGGCTGTTCTCCCTCAACGGCCGGGTGGCGGGCGATGTGGGCGCCGTGCGCCGCCAGGTCGCGCCCCGCCGGCAGGCGGGGATACAGGGCGCGAGCGACTCCGAGGTGCTCTTCGCCCTCCTGCTCGACCGGATCGATGCCGGCAGCCTGCCCGCCGAGGCACTGGCCGGCCTGATTGCGGCCGTGCCAGGACGGCTCAATCTCCTGCTCACCGACGGCGACACCGCCTGGGCCACGGCGTCGGGCGACAGCCTCTGGTGGCGCGCGGGCAGGGACCAGGTCGCTCCCAGCGTGGTCGTCGCCTCGGAGCCGCTCGATGACGACCCGGGCTGGGCGCCCGTCCCCGACGGCTCGCTGCTGACCGCGACGGCCGCGGTGCCCTGCTCGATCGTCCCCCTGCCCACCAAGGAAGCCAGCGCGCACGAAGGAGTCCCTGCCCCATGAACCCGATCATCGATGTTTTGCTCACCCCCGACGATCTGACCGACGCCCTCCAGGCCGACGTGGCGGCCAGTCTGTCGGCACCCGAAGGTCAGCGCACCCTGCCGCCCAAGTGGTTCTACGACGAGCGCGGCTCGCAGCTGTTCGACCAGATCACCCGGCTCCCGGAGTACTACCCCACCCGGTGCGAGCGAGCCATTCTCGCTGCCCGAGCGGGCGACATCATGGCCGATGCCGCCGATCCGGTCTCGACCCTGGTCGAACTGGGTTCGGGCACCTCGGACAAGACCCGCCTCCTCCTCGACGCGGGCCTGGGCCGCGGCCGCCTGCAGACGTTCGTCCCCTTCGATGTCAGTGAGGCAACCCTACGGATGGCGGCGGGCACCCTCGCATCCCGCTACCGCCCCGAGGACCTTCAGGTCCACGCCGTGGTCGGCGACTTCGAACACCACCTCGGCGTGCTGAAGGAGATGGGCACGGCCGGTCAGCGGCTGGTTGCGTTCCTCGGCGGGACCATTGGCAACTTCGAGCCGGCGGGCCGGGCCACCTTCCTCCGAGAGGTGGCCGCCGCCCTCGCTCCCGGCGACCGGCTGCTTCTCGGGACCGACCTGGTCAAGGATACAGGCCGGCTGGTCCTCGCCTACGACGACCCCGCGGGCGTGACCGCCGAGTTCAACCGCAACGTCCTGGCGGTGATCAACCGCCAGCTGAGCGCCGACTTCGACGTCGACTCCTTCGCGCACGTGGCGGTCTGGAGCGACACCGACGAGTGGATCGAGATGCGTCTGCGCTCGGCCCGCGAGCAGACCGTCACCGTGTCGGAACTGCCGCTCAAGGTGACCTTCGCGGCCGAGGAGGAGATGCGGACCGAGATCAGCGCCAAGTTCCGGCCCGAACGGGTAGCGGACGAATTGGCCGCGGCGGGCTTCGAACTCGGCCAATGGTGGACCGACCCGGCCGGAGACTTCGGCCTGTCGCTCAGCCGCCGCCTCGGATAGCCCCTCAAATGGGGCAACTGTCATGCGTCGTCATGCTTCTACGGGTTAAGCCGTGGTTAATTGTCGCGGCCGGAAGCCCAGGGAGCTTGCGCGCGTACGAGATTCCGAGCAGGATCTAGGTGCTGGGCACACACACCTGTGCTCACGGTCACAGTAAACCGAGTCGGGAAGGACTGGGGGATTACGTGCGAACAATCGGACGGCTGGCAACGAGGGTGACTCTGTGTCTTGGGTTCCTTGTCTGCCTGACGGTGGTCGGGGCTTCCGGGGCCGGCGCCCAGACAGCGACGACCAGCTGCTCAGGTGGGAGTGGTGGTAGTGGGTCCGGACCAGGGGGATGCACGACACTCCCAACCGTCAGTACCGTTCCCGGCAACACGCCGACAACGGTGAGCGGCTTGGCCTTCACAGGCGAGCAGGCGGCGATCCCGCTGGTCGCGGCGGGCGGCCTCATCGTGTTGGTGCTGGCCGCGCGGCAGCTGCGGCGCCGCAGCAATAGCTGACCACAACTAGAACGATCTGACTGAAGGTGGCACCCTCGCGGTGCCACCTTTAGTCGCGTGGTATCGCCTTTGGGTCGTCGGTAGTCTCCGGCCGATCGATACCGAAAGGACTTGGTGGAAGAAACAGGCCAGTCTCGCCACCCGCCGGGCTCGCCTCTCTATGACTGGGCCGAGGAAGCCCGACGGGCGCCGAGCGCCCGCGTCCCGGTAAGCGACGAGCGCCCGGCGAGCGCTCCTCCCACGCGCGAGGTCGAGCGCCGGGCAGCCGGAGAGGAGCAAGCGGCACCGACAGGCCCGGCACGCGGTAACGGGCGGGGGGCGGGCGTCGAGCGAAGCGCGGCGACTGTCGAGCGGCACGCGGCCGGCAGCGCAAGCGTCAAGATGGGCGGGAGTCGACGGGCCCGCACAAGCGCGGCGACTGTCGAGCGGCACGCGGCCGGCAGCGCAAGCGTCAAGATGGGCGGGAGTCGACGGGCCCGCAC
>JALYXV010000129.1 GCA_030947025.1 Actinomycetota bacterium
GAAGCGTTGTGTGCAAATCAGTGACCGTATAGGGTACCAATTTGCACACAACGGGACAGGCGGGGTCCCACGCGCCCGGCCGCGCCCGGCCGGTTCCGCAGGAGGGCCGAAGCCAGAGGCCCGGTCAGGTCAGGTCTCGAACCGGGCGGCCGAGATGATCCAGCCTCCCGAGACGGCGACCGCCGAAAGATCGAGCAGGGTGCCGCTGGCGTAGATGCGGTACACGCACGACGACGGCCCCGCCACCGCGCTGGCGCATCCCCGCTCCTGCACCCCGCCTGCGGGAAAGGGCTGGGCGAACACGGCCTCCACCGCCGCGGGCGCGGCGCCGGTTAGAGCGGTCGGCCGGTCGCCGCTCATCCATGCCGCCACGAGGTGACGTCCCGCCTGGTCCCGGGACAACAGCGGGGCGCTGGCCTGGTAGACCGTCGTCGGGGGAACGGTCGAGGTGGTGGTCGTCGCCGCGGTCGACGCCGACGTCGCCACCCCAGTCGGCGAAGGACCGGCGGTGTCGGTGCCGGCCCGGCAGCCGTAGAGCCCCGTCCCGCTGGCGACGGCGAACAGCAAAGCGAGGCAGAAATGGCGTCGTGTCGCACGATCACGAAACATGCGGGGGAAGCATCGCACGGACATTGCCGATGCGGTGGCCGGGCGGCGAGCGGTGCTCCCGTCCCCTACTACCGTTCATAACTGATGGCGGACCCGCAGGTACATGCTCTGGCCGAGGACTATTGGGAAACGTACCTCGAGGCCAATCCGACCACTGCCACCATGTTCGGCGACCACCGGTATGACGATCGCATCGAGGACCTCTCGGCCGCAGGAGAACAGCATCTGCGGCTGCGCTGGACGGCCCTGTCCGATCGATTGTCGGGAATCGACCGCTCGCCCCTTCAACTGGACGACCGGGCCTCCTGCCGTCAGTTGGCCCAGGAGATCGGCGACGCCATCGCCGGTATCGACGTGCGCCTGGTCGAGCTGCAATCCGATCAGATGACCGGCCATCACGTGGGGTTGTTGACCACGGCGTCGCTGGTATCGGCGCCCGACTCGGAGTCGGCCTGGAAGCTGGTCGACCGGCTGCGCCAGATCCCGCGGGCCTTCGAGCAGGCCGGACAACGGTTCCTCGATGGGGTGGCATCAGGTCGCACGCCGGCCAAGGTTTGCATCGACCGGTCGCTCAACGTGATCGATGGCTATCTGGGTTCGCCCATCGAAGCCGACGCGTTCGCGCGAATCAAGGGACCGGCGGACTGGGACGGTGAGACCCGATGGCGCGCCGCCCTGGGCGAGGCCGTCCGCGACGCGGTTCGGCCCGCCTACCAGCACCTGGCGGAGGTTCTTCGCCACCGCCTGCTGCCGGTTGCCCGCGATGACGAGCATTGCGGACTGGGATGGCTCGACGACGGCAGTGAGATCTATGCCGCTTTGGTGCGCCACCACACGACGATCGACGTCACTCCCGCCGAGGCGCACAACTTCGGGTTGGCCGAGGTGACCAGGAAGCTGCCGGACGAATATGCCGCGGTAGCCGGCCGGCACTTCGGGCTCACTCAGCCCGCCGAGATCTTCGACCGGCTGCGCCACGACAAGACCCTTCGTTACCAAACGCCCGAAGAGATCATGGCCGCGGCCCGGGCGATCCTCGAGTCGGCCACGGCCGTGATGCCGGACTGGTTTGGCCGGTTGCCCCAGACGCAATGCGCCATCGAAGCGGTGCCCGCCTATCTGGCCCCCGACTCTCCGGTCGCCTACTACGTGCCCCCCGCGCCGGACGGCTCGCGGGCGGGGACGTATTTCGTCAATACCGGCAACCCGCAGGACAAGGCCCGGTACGAAGCGGCCTCGATCGGATTCCACGAAGCCATCCCCGGCCATCACCTCCAGCTCACGATCGCGTCGGAGCGGAGTGACCTGCCCCGATTCCGCCGGTTCTCCCTCTCCAACGCCGCCTACTGCGAAGGGTGGGGGCTGTACGCCGAGCGGCTGGCCGACGAGATGGAGCTGTACCCGGGTAACCTCGATCGCCTCGGCATGCTGAGCGCTGATTCGTTGCGCTCGTGCCGCCTTGTGGTCGACACCGGACTGCACGCCATGCAGTGGTCCCGCAACCAGGCCATCGAGTTCATGGCCGCCCACACGCCGATGTCGAGAGGCGAGGTCACGGTCGAAGTTGATCGCTATATCGGGATGCCGGGCCAGGCCTTGTCCTACAAGCTGGGGCAGCGGGAGATCTTCCGCCTGCGGGATGCGGCTCGATCGGCGCTCGGAAACACTTTCGACATCCGGAGCTTCCATGACGCGGTGCTCGGATCGGGCTCGCTCGCCCTGCCGGTCCTCGGCGACCTGGTCGAGGACTGGATCGGGTCCCGGCGGTAGAAGCGGTGCACCGTCCGCGCCTTCTCCGGTTGGTCACGGTTCTGCTGGTGGCGGCCCTGCTGCCCAGCTGCGGGGCGCGGTCGCGCGCCGGGGCTCACCCGTCCGTCGCCTCGTCCTTGGTCTCGGCCTCGACCTCGACTTCGGCCGCCCCGACGCCTGGCACCGCCACGACCGCGGGGACCGCCGGGACCGCCGGGACCGCCGGGACCCAACCAACCACCACGACGGCGGTGGCGTCGTCGGGCCCATGCGGTTGGGCGGCGACGCCGCCCCCCACCTATCAGCACGTGATCTGGATCTGGATGGAGAACCACAGCTGGCCGCAGGTTCTGGGCGACCGCCGAGCGGCCCCGTACGAGGTATCGCTGGCCACACAGTGCGCCACGGCAACCGCCTACCGCACCGTCGGCAGCCCATCCCTGCCCAACTACATCGGCGCCACCGCAGGGGGAACCCAGGGCATCACGGACGACGGGTCGCCCGCCGCGCATACCCTCACCGTCGACAACCTCTTCCGACAGGTGCGAGCAGCGGGAGGGACCGAACGCAGCTACCAGGAGGACATGGCGCAGCCATGCCAGCTGTCCTCGGGCGGCCAGTACGCGGTGAAGCACAACCCGGCGGCGTACTACGCCGGCCCGTCGGGCCAAGACCGGGCCGCGTGCCGGGCTGACGATGTTCCCTTCAGCGCCTGGGCGGCCGACCTCCAGGCGGGTCACCTCCCGACCTTTGCCTTCATCACTCCGAACCTGTGCCACGACACCCACGACTGTTCGGTCGCGACCGGCGACGCCTGGCTGGCGCGGGAACTACCCCCGATCCTGACCAGCGCCAGGTACCGGGAGGGCAGGACGGCGGTGTTGGTGGTGTGGGACGAAGACAGCCCCGTGCCCAACATCATGATCGGGCCGGCCGTCCACCCCGGGAGGGCCGTGAGCCAGCCGTTCGACCACTTCGCACTGCTCCGCACGACCGAGGAGTTGCTGGCCCTGCCCGGGCGGTTGGGAGCAGCCGCCTCGGCGCCCAGCCTTCGGAGCTTGTTCAACCTCTGAACGGCTTCACGGCCCATTCTCAGCCGGGTCTCAGCCGCGGCCGGGATACTCGATTGCGTGGACACCACCGGGCGCGACCTGGGCCTGAGCCGGCTCTCCCGGATCACCCGATGGGCGGTGGGGGGCGCCGTCGTCCTGACCGGGGCGTTCTCCGTTCTTGTCGCCCACGCCCGGCCGGGCCGGGCCCAGCCCGCATCCACCTCCACGCCCACGCCTACCCCCACGGTCGCGCCTTCGACGGGCGACAGCACGCTGCAGCCACCTATCCGACCCCCCTCCGCGGCAAGCGGGGGCGGCATGGTCACATCCGGGGCGTCATGACCGCGACCATGACACCGACCAGCTTCCCGGTGTTCGGGACGACCGCCACGGCCGTGGTCGACGGCGACGAGGACGTGGCATCCGGGGCCCTCGACGCGGTGAAAGCGGAGCTTGCCGCCATCGACCAGGCGTGCAGCCGGTTCCGGCCCGATTCCGAACTCTCCCACATCAACGCCGCCGGCGGGCGCCCCGTGGCCGCCAGCGCGGTGCTGCTCGAGGCGGTCGGCGTCGCCCTCCGCGCCGCCCGGCTGACCGGAGGCCTGGTCGACCCCACCGTCGGGCAGGCCCTGCGCCAACTGGGCTATGACCGGGACTTTGCCGCCGTGCGTAGGGCGGGGCTCCTTGTCGACGAGCCCGGCGGCCCGATATCGGCGGGCTCGATACTTACCGTTTTGGCCGGCCCCGCCCCCGGTTGGCAGGTCGTCGCGGTCGACCGCGCTCGGAGCACCATCACTGTGCCGGTCGGGGTCGAGCTCGACCTGGGCGCTACCGCCAAGGCGCTGGCGGCCGACCGCGCCGCCGGGGCCGCGCACCGGGCGACGGGCCGCGGCGTGCTGATCAGCTTGGGGGGCGACGTGGCCGTAGCCGGCCCCGTCCCGGCCGGCGGCTGGTCGGTCCGGGTGACCGACGACCATGCCGGGCCGGTCGCAGCGCCCGGCCAGACGATCACCATGACCAACGGCGGACTGGCTACGTCCGGCACCACCGTGCGCTGCTGGCGCCACGCCGGCGCCGACGTCCATCATCTGGTCGATCCCGCCACCGGTCGGCCTGCCGATGCCATTTGGCGGACCGTCAGCGTGGCGGCCGGATCCTGCGTGGATGCCAACACCGCCAGCACCGCCGCCATCGTCCTGGGCCCGGCCGCCCCGGTCTGGCTGGCGGCGCACGGCCTGCCCGCCCGGCTGGTGGCGACGGACGCCTCCGTCATCAGGGTCGCCGGTTGGCCTGAGCCGTGACCGCCATCGACGCCCGGGTCTCCCCGCTGCTCGGCTTGCCCTGGTTACTGCCGCGGGCCAATGCGCCCTTGTCCCTGGCCGACCACTTTCAGCGCTATGGGCCGCTCCCGGCGGTGCCGCCTGACTTTGTTTCGATCGTGGCGGCCAGTGGGCTGCGAGGCCGGGGCGGCGCGGGATTCCCCACCGCCCGCAAGTTGGCGGCGGTGGCGAGCGAGCGGCGGCGCTCGGTCGTGGTCGCCAACGGCTCCGAGAGTGAACCGGCCAGCGGAAAGGACCGGACCCTCCTGGCGCTGGCCCCCCACCTTGTCCTCGACGGCACCGCCGTGGCCGCCGCTGCGGTCGGCGCCACCGAGGCCATCGTCTGTGTCGACCAGGTCGCCGGGGGCGCCCACCGGGCCCTGGCGGCGGCGCTGGCCGAGCGGGTCGACCAGGTGCCGGTGCGGGTGGCGCCGGTCCCGTGCCGGTACGTGACAGGCGAGGAGACGGCGCTGGTGAACTGGCTCAACGGCGGCCCGGCCAAGCCGACCTTGGTGCCGCCGCGGCCGTTCCAGCAAGGTGTCCACGGCCGGCCGACGCTCATCGACAACGTCGAAACCCTGGCCCACCTCGCTCTCATCGCCCGCTACGGCGGTGCCTGGTTCCGGAGCGTGGGCACCGCCACCGCGCCGGGCTCGATGCTGGTCACGATCTCCGGGGCGGTCGCCCGGCCTGGGGTTGTGGAGGCGGCGTGCGGCACGCCGCTGAGCGAGCTGGTGGCCGTGGCGGGTGGCATCACCGAACCTCTGTCGGCCGTGCTGCTCGGGGGTTACTTCGGCACCTGGCAGCCGCCCGAAACGGCCTGGGGCAGCACCCTCGACCTGAATGTCGGAGCGGGTGTCATCGTGGCGTTCCCCGCTTCGGTATGCGGCCTCGTAGAGGTGGCCCGGCTGGCCCGCTGGTTGGCCGGGCAGTCCGCCGGGCAATGCGGACCATGCACCAACGGGCTGCCGGCTATCGCGGGCGGAGTCGAGGCCCTCGCCCAGGGCCAGTTGACGGCGGACGTCGCCGCCAACCTGCGGCGTCGGCTGACGATGGTGGTGGGACGGGGCGCCTGCCACCTCCCCGACGGCGTCAGCCGCGTGATCGCCAGCGGGCTCAACGCCTTCTCATCGGAGATCGAGGCCCACCGCCGGGGCCGGTGCACGGCCACCCGCCAACACCAGGTACTCCCTCTGCCGGGTTCGTGACCGGCCCACGCGCGCCACCCGCGCCAAGATTGGGCCCGTGCCGCCCCCCGACCCCGCTGTTCCCGCCGAGCCGGCCCAGCCCAGCGCCACGCCGGGGCCGAGCGCCCCCACGGCCTCCACCGCCTCCACCG
>JALYXV010000152.1 GCA_030947025.1 Actinomycetota bacterium
GACCCAGTCCGCTGGCGCCCAACCCGCCCCGGCCGATGGTCCCATGAGTGTGACCGCAGGCACCGATCGCTCGTCGGACCCGGCAGGGACGCAGAGCGTTGTCGTCATCCGCTGGCCGCAGGACGCACAAGAAGCCCAACGTTTGGCAGAGTTGGAGCAGCCCCGACTACTCCTTGTCGCACCCGACGCCCCCGCACCAGAGGGCGGCGCCTGCGAAGAGGACTGGGTACGCCTCCCGGCTAGCGACCCCGATGTCGCGGCCCGGCTGCGGGCCCTGCGCCGCCGCGTCGATCGACACCAGCTCGCGCCCCGCCTCGACGGCAGCGGGCGTCTCATCCACCGAAGGAAATGGGTCTCCCTGTCGCCGATCGAGGAACGAATACTCGGCGTCCTGGTCGACCGATTCGGGACGGTAGTCCCCGACGCCGACCTGATCGACGTGGGATGGTCTGAGGATCCGCCCACGCTCAACGCCCTGCGGGTCCATCTCAACCGGATTCGACGCCGAATCGCGCCCCTAGGGCTGACCGTCAGCGGGGTCAGAAGTCACGGGCAAGTGCTAGAGGAAAAATCCAAACTTCAGTAAGAGTCCACCCGCGCCGACGACGACCCCAGGGTTTTCGCTCTCCCAGACACGACATCCTGGAAGTTGCCAACGGAACGGGCGGTCGAAACACTCTCGAGTCGCCGAGCGGCGACGATTTTGACTGCCTCCTCGTCACCGGACAACAACGCAGCGTTGGCGGCTGCGACGGACTCCTCGACCACGGCGATCTGGACGGATACACCGCTGGTGATTTGCTCCAACTGGTGGTGGTATTCCTTGCGCAGTTCGCTCACTCGCGCATCACTGTAGGGCGGCGGTATTGATGTCCGGGTGGTGCGCGGCTCAGCCGAGTCGAGACGGCGTCAAGGTGACGCGTGGCGGCTGGGTTACCAAAGACGGGTCGGGCGACAGCCAGCTCCCTTTCCGCATCGAAGGGAAAGCGATTGGGGCCCGGGAGCGGTCATCAACGGCCACAAGATCACCGCCGCGCGACACGCGCCGTCGTACCGCGTCATCAGCATAGCCCGCGCCCTATAATCGCGCTCTTCCAGCCACGGGTCGATCGCGGCCGCGCCTCGAGACCGGGTCGCCGTTGAGCCCGGATCCGGGATGCGGATCCGGGCTCGGGGCTTGGGTGTCGACCGCGGAAGCACCGTTACAGGAGCAGCTCCCCCGCTTGTCGCCTCACTTCTGGGCGACTTGCGTAAGTAGTTGTAGATGGTGTCGTTCGTCCCTCCCGGAACCCGATGCTTCTTCTTCACATGAGCGTCGAGCTTGGCTCGCAGCTCCTCCTCAGAGTTCGCAGTGGTCGACCATCCGCAGCCCTCGGTTCCGGCCTTCGCACAGCTGTGCTCGTACATCGAACCGGGATCTATGTCCGGATTACGAGCGCCCACGGCCACGCCTGGGTGGAGTCCGGCACCGAAAAAAAAAAATGGCTGTGGTGTCCAGCGCCGAAAAGGCGGGCGCGGGCCGGTTGTAAGGATAGATGAGAATTCGTAGAGATAGGTGAGAGCGTCCAGGAGGCGACGCGGACTTGACTTGTTGCGACAAACGCACCGCCTGCACATAATGACGCTCCGTTCGACTGATTCGTCTCCCGACCCCCGCGCCATAACGACGTATCCGCGTGCTCGGCAGCTGACGGTTCGGCCGAACCGAACGCGCGCCCCATAACGCGCGGCCGAACCGCCAGCTCAGGGTGACCCCGAACGCCGGCCTGGGGTCGCGATCGGAGCATCCGCGTTCTGGTGCCAGGCCCTCACTACCGTGGCGTCAGCAGACGAGACGGAGGATGGCCTGTGCCGGGCAAGTTTGTAGTGAAGAAGGGCACCACGGGGAAGTTCCGCTTCAACCTTCTTTCCACGAATGGCCAGGTGGTCGCCACCAGCGAGGCGTACAACTCCAAAGCCTCGGCCATGGGGGGGATTCGGGCCGTCAAGAGCCTGGCTGCCGACGCGGCCATCGAGGATCAGACAACCAAGGAGTGGGCGGCCGCCGAGGCAGCGCGAAAGGCTGCTGCGCCGGTGAAGAGGGCAGCGAAGAAGGTGGTCAAGAAAACGACCGCGGCCAAGACGACCTGACAGACGCCGTCACTACAGGCCCCCCTCATCCTCGATGCTACGCACGCCTGTGCGGTAACGGCTGGAGCATCGAACCTTCGGGCCCATCGAGTTGGAAGGTCTTCCCCGTCACTGCGGACTCCGGGATCCCAGCGGCAACCGGATCGTGTTGTGGCAGGACTGACTCAGTCACCGCTGCCCGACGCTCTTCTGGCTCTGCCCCGTTTCTCCGGAGACGGTTGCCGATGATTTCGCAGGGTGTTTCGGAACGCCGCTCTGACCTGAGGCTTATTCCTGCGAGTCAGTCGCCACGCTGTCCGACACGGAGCACCCCCAGGTAGCGGCGAGGTGCTCGATCCCCCATATGCGTTCGGATCCGCTCGGCGATGGCGTTGAGTCAGTGGCTCACGAACTTTCGGCTCGAGCATCACCGCACCCCCCGGCTGGCAACTCGCACCATCGGGACGCCATGGCTGTTAAGTCGAGGGAAACCGGGCCAACGCCACCGAGCGGCACGACCTGACCTCGGCGTTCACGGCGTGCTCGGCTGCCATCAAGTCCGCTCGGTGCTCCACGATCACGTGCTGGCCAGGCCGCGTCACCTTGCGCCCGGTGCTCTTGAAGGTGGCGCCCTGGGCTACGAGACCCCAGAGCCATACAGAAACCGAGCAATGCCTCGGCGACAAACTGGGCGAGGTCGTGAGGCAGGTCGCCACGTTTGACATGGCCTCCCATGGCCGTCCCCGGGATCCGCGTGCGCTTCCCACGCGTCGCTTCCCACCGGCACTGGCCCCATCGACCTTCTGAAAGGTCACCTGCATGCACCCGACGATGGAACCGGCCGGGCTGACACGTCACTGCATTTTGTGATGGGAAGGGCGCCCACTTCCTCGCGACGCACAACGAGACGCTCAGACAAGGCGCTCCATAGCCTTCAACTCGACGGAAGTCCCTAGGGTGTCCACTACTGGCCTGGTCAGGGTCGGCATGAAGTGTTGTGCGCCGCGTGGCTGTTGCAGGTGGGCCGATTCAGTCAGGTATCAGTCACGACCGGCGTCTTGTTGCCAGAGAGCGGGTCGCATGTTCGCGGCGACGACGTGGCCGCGCTAATCGGTCTTTGCAGTAGTGACGACGCCCGGATCCGACAACTGGCAGCGAAGAATCTGTGCACCTGTCACGTCCGTTCTGACGACGACGCGGTGTGGTCACAGTCTGTTTTGCAGTAGTGACGACGCCCGGATCCGACAACTGGCAGCGAAGAATCTGTGCACCTGTCATGTCCGTTCCGACGACGACGCGGTGTGGTCACAGCTGTTTCGCCTCATGAGCGATCCCGATGACCATGTTCGAAGCGACGCGCTGCACGCCCTCACCGACAGCACGCCGACCGTGCGAGTATCCGCCGTCGTCGATGCCTTGAATGCCCGGTACGACGACCCCGACCCCCGCCTCCGACGGCAGATCCGCAAGATACTGGCCCTGTATCGGCGAACCGGGAAGCTCAGCGACGCCGCCCGGTGACCAAAGGCGTCAACCGACTCGTGGGAGACGACTGACGGAGGACGGAACGACGACCGGCCGCTCAAGTCATGCACGGCGGGCGAGCAGGGAAAAGGTGTTCGGTAGGCGTCCATCCCATGCGGCCGCGCCTCGCGATCCTTCGGGCCGCCAGAATGGCTCTGGATACTCGCCAAGGTGCTCAAGGCTGAGCCCGGCTGCGATAACGGCGTTGACGACATCGGCCAGGCTCCACTGCCACTCCACGGCTTCGAGGCCGTCCCCTCCGTACCGCTCAATGGCCGAGGCAGGGAAACTGGCGTTGATCCGGGTGCCTGTGAAGTAGTTCCCGCCGGGCTCGAGGCCGGCCTCGACTGGGTCGAGGTTCCATAGAGCAACAGCCGGATGGGCCTCGAATACGAATAGCCGACCGCCCGGGCGCAAGAGCCCTGCCACCGCCTCCGCCCAGAGCTCGAGGTCCGATACCCAGTTCAGAGCCCCTTTGCCGGTGTAGACGAGATCTGCCCAGCCGGGCCTGAGCGGAACTGCTGCGCAGTCGGCCACCAGGTAGTGGATGGGCAAAGCGAGCTGGCGCGCGCGGCCCTGGGCAGCCCTTGTGGCCACGATGCTGAAATCGACTCCCACAACCGTGACACCGGCCCGAGCCAGGTCGACGTCGTCAAGGCCATGGCCGGTCTGGAGGTGGATCACCAATCGAGCCTCCGCAAGGAAAGGAGCGAGAATCTCCTCCTCGCGGAGACTCAGCGACGCCGGCCGACGACGGGTCGCTTCAACCAGAGCCTCGGTCTCGACGACGTACTTCTGGGCAGCCACATCCCAGGCGATCCGGTTCTCCCGCACCCGTCGGTCCACGACTCCAGCTTGACCGATGCCAGCCGGCCCCATCCCAACAAATCAGCGTCTCGACTCGGCGCCACTGCCACGGATCGCCGGCTGGCGGGCAGGGTCGGTGCTCACGACAGCTGGTGTCAGCTGAACAGTACTGAGATGCTTTCCCGCCGGGCGATTCGGCGGATCGCCTCAGCGAAGAGGCCCGCGACCGAGACGACCTCGACCTTGGAGGAGAACGCGACCGGGTGGGTTTCGACGGTGTCGGTCATGAACAGCTTCACGATCGGGCTGGCGTCGAGACGCTCGATGGCCGCCCCGGCCAGCAAACCGTGGGTCACCGCGGCGTACACCGATACGGCGCCCCGCTCGACGAGGACACGTGCCGCGTCTGCGAGCGTGCCCGCAGAGATGGTGAAGTCATCGACAATCAACGCCGTTCGACCCTCGACGGAGCCGATCAGCTCGACGACCTCCGCCGACTCGGAATGATCGACTCTGCGCTTGTCGGCGATCGCGAGGGGCGCACCAAGTCGCTCAGACCACTGGCGGGCCTTCTTGGCGAAGCCGGCGTCAGGGGCGACGACCACTAGATCCGGCAGATCCTTGCCGACGATGGTGTCGCAGAGGACTGGCATGGCGTAGAGGTCGTCGACGGGGACCTTGAAGAAGCCCTGCACTTGAGGGGCGTGCAAGTCGACGGTGACGACACGATCGACGCCGGCCGCTTCGATCGCGTCCGCGCATACCCGCGCTCGGATCGACACCCGGGGCTCGTCCTTCTTGTCGCCCTTGGCATAGCTGAAATAGGGGATGACTGCGGTGACCGATGCTGCGCTGGCCCGCTTGAGCGCGTCGATCCAGAACAGCAGCTCCATGAAGTTGTCGTTCGCGGGGAAGGCAGTCCCTTGCACCAGGAACACGTCCCGGCCCCGAACGTTCTCCAACACCCGCACGAAAAGGTTCCCCTCGGAGAACCTCACCGTTTCGCTCGCGCCCAGCTCGCAGCCAAGGTACGCCGCTATCGCACCACCGAGACGCTGGCTGGCGGACCCCGCCAAGAGAATGAAGTCGTCCTGCACACCCAAACCGTACCTGTACCGCCAGACCCCACCCGATACTCACGCACGCGCTGGCCCGCGGCCAGGAAGGGCGCCCCTACGGCCGGGAGGATTGCACCAGCCGCCGTTGGGTTCAGCTGCGAGTCGGTCACGGTGCTGCGAGGCTGTTGCTGTGAGAGTCGCCGCCTATCAGGGCCCGTACCTGCCGTTTCCGTCCGTCGATGGCGTCCGCCTTGTCGCCGAGCAGCTGGCGGCGTGTGAGGCGGCGGGCGTCGAGATCCTGTGTTGCCCAGAGGCGATCATCGGTGAGCTGGCCAACGAGTCCGACGGGGACTCGCCCGAAGCGGTGGCCGTCGGCGTCGAAAACGGGGAGCTAATGGAGGTGATGGCGCCTCTCACCGGCTCACCGGTCACGGTGGTGGTGGGTTTCAGCGAGCGTTCCCCCTCGGGCGAGTTGTTCAACTCGGCGGCCGTCCTTACCGGCGACGCCCTGGTGGGCGTGTACCGCAAGGCGTATCCGGGACCCGGCAGCGCCTATGGGGCGGGGAACGACTTGCCGATCTTTTGGCATGGCACGACGCCATTCGGGGTGCTGATCTGCAACGACGTCCATCACATCGAGCCGGCCCGGGTGTTGGCGGCGCGGGGCGCCACGATCCTGCTCGTCCCGGCCCACGGCGGGCATCGCCCAGCGAAGGAAGAGGCTTGGCGAGCCCGTGGCATCAATGTGCTGGTGGCCCGGGCGGTGGAGAACACGGTCACGGTCATCTCAGCCGACGTCGCGGGACGCCAAGGTGACCGTTTGTCGCATGGGACGACGGCCATCGTCGACTCCCAGGGCACGATCGTGGCCCGAGCCGAGCCGCTCGCGGCCGGACTCCTCGTCGCCGCCGTCGACGTCCATCCCGGTGGTGTCCCAGGTGCGGGGATGGATGGCCGACCCAATCGGGCGGTCACCGAGGCTTTCTTGGAGCTGTGGCGTCGCGAGTGACCGGCGACGGCTCGGGAATGGACCAAAGTTCTCGGCATGCTTCGGCCCCACGTCGCGTCCGTCGGCGAGCGGCGCGCCAGATGACGCTCCTGTGAGGCCGCCGCCCCAGGATTCGACTGGCGGCGAGGGTGTCCGTTTGCCTCGGTTACGACCCGGTGACCGGGTGCGACTCGTGTCGCCGTCAAGCAGGCCCGAGCCCGCCCGAGTGGAACGGGGCGCCGAGATCCTGCGGAGTTGGGGGCTCACCGTCGAGATCGGTGCGCACGCTTTCGACCAATGGGGTCACTACCTGGCGGGCCGAGACCAGGACCGCCTCGACGACCTGAACGACGCCCTGCGCGACCCCGGGGTGCGAGCCATCTTCGCGACGTGCGGCGGAAAGGGTGCCTACCGCATCGCCGACCGTTTGGACTTCGACGCCGCTGTGTCCGACCCCAAGCCGGTCGTCGGTTGCAGCGAGACCACGATTCTGCACCTGGCGCTGTGGCATCGATCGCGTGTGGGCGGGTTCCACGGCCCACACGTCGCCTGGAGCGACGATTACTACGGCGACGCGGCCGCGGCGTCGCTCCGGCAGGCTCTCATGGAACCGGAACCGGTGAGGTTGAAACCGGAACCCGGCTCGCTGACCGCGCAGGTGGTCGTGGCCGGCAAGGCGACGGGAGTGCTGATGGGCGGCAACTTGGACATGCTGCGCACTAGTGTGGGATGGACGTGCCCGAGCTTTGAGGGTGCCATTTTGTTGATCGAGGCCGTCGACATGCACGTCGGCGCCATCGACCGGGCACTCACTCAGCTTGTCCGCTCGGGACGACTCGACGGCGTCCGCGGGGTCGCGATCGGACAGTTCATTCGTTCCGGCGGGCAGCAAGCCGGCAAGTGGTCAGCGGTCGAGGTGATCTACGACCGACTCGCGCCCCTCGCTGTGCCACTTCTCGGCGGCCTCCCCATCGGCCATGGCCCCTCCCCCACCACCATTCCCCTCGGGACGTCCGCCGTTCTCGACACCGAAGCGCGAACTCTCGTCATTCAGCCAGGAGTCAGCTGAAGGCGGTCGGAGGGGCCACGCCAACCCGCCCCACAACGCCGGGTGGGAGTTCGCTGCGGAGCCGTGCCAGTTAGCGTGACCATCTTCAGAAGTTGCGGATCTGAGGATTCGCGAAGTCGTTGTTGTCAATGACAATCGAGGCTCTGCCGAGGGGCTGGACCGTGGCTGCGTAGAGACTCCAGCCGTGTCGATATCTCGGCCATCGGGCCCTGTGCAAGCGTTCGTCGATCTCGGCGGCGCTCTCGGTGGGGTTTGAGGGAAGGTCTGAGAGAAGGAATTCCATCCAGCGCGCGTCCACCCGGGCATCTGCAGTCAGGAAGATCACCTGATCCCAGAACCGCTCAAACTCGGGTCGCTGTAGGAACAGTCCGTCGAAGATCAGCGCGGTCGGCTCGTGAACGACAGCGGTCTCCCGAGAGGCCGTGTCGCTCGGCTCGTCGAACGCTGCCAAGAGGACTTCGGACTCGCCCCGAGCGAAGGGTTCCAGTAGCTCTCCCACGATCACATCGAGCTGGTGTGACTCGAGGTAATACCCCTCAGGAGAACTCGGGCCGAGCCGCATCCGCTCGGATCGGGGTCGGTGAAACGAGTCGGTCGTCGAGCGCAACGTGCGCAGACCCGCTCGGGCGATTCTGGAGGCGAGCTCGTTGGCGAAGGTCGACTTCCCGGCGCCCGACCGTCCGTCGATAGCAACGAGCGTCCGCTCGGAGCTCTCGGCGGTGCTCATGACTGCACGCGCTGCGATCGAGAGCACCTGGTCTCGCGCCGCCGTCACCACAGGCTCAGGATTGCCATCAAGCCCCACAGGCATGCCATACGGTTGCACACCCGTCGACGAACGACCGGCCGTCCCCGAACGCCGGGAGCGGGAGGCGGGCACCGAGCGCCACCTACGCTCCGTCATAGGCCGAGCTGGCGAATGCGCTGGTTCCGAGCCGTGACGAACTGGACGGTGCGTTCGCAGAAGGCGATGTAGTCGGCGAGGCTCCGAGGGACCGACGGCTGGACGAAGTCCTCCGAGGGCAGGAAGAGTTTCACGTCGCCGTCGGCATCGACGAGGTCATCGAGGAGCCAGAACTCGACGTACCCGGCGAAGCTGCCGAAGAGGTCGAAGAAGTCGCGGTAGTGGCCGAAGGTATCAGCGAGCGGGTGTGAGGTGTCTCCCTGGTAGTGGCGGCGTACGCACTCGACGGTCAGATCGAAACGGTCGGCGATACGGCCGATGCATCCGCGGGCCTGGTTGATCGTCCACTTCCCGTCGATCTGATTGCCCGGCCACAGGACCATCCCGCCGATGGTGTGTGTGATCGTGTTGAGGGCGTCGATGTCGGCGGGGCGAAGCTGGCCGATGATCGCGTGCATGTCGGGACGCCGGGTGAAGGTCACCAGGACCGAGTCACTGGTCAGTAGGAACTTGCCCAAGTCCGAGTCGTGCAGCAGGGCGTAGGGCTTCTGGGTACGTGGCGTGAGTTCGAAGTGCTTGCCCGAGGGCAAGGGCTTGCTCCACAGCAGGTGGTGGTAGCGCAGCAATGTTGGGCTGGACGCGTCAGGATCCGGGTTCTTGCCGGTGGCGTCGGTACGAAAGTCGAAGGTGATGTCGATTGCCATAACTGCCGCCCTTCAACCGCGACGCGACCGTCAGTCGCGACCGCAACCGCTTGTCGCATCGTAGGAGCGGACCTCGTCCCGCTCGGTCGGCGCGGCGGTCATGTCACCGTGATGATGATCCCGGTCGCGTGACCCGAGGTTCCGGTGGCGTCAATGTGCACCGGCCGAAGGTCGGTGATGCGACCTGAGGGGTCGTACTGCTCCACGGATACCGGCAGGTCAGCCGCGACGTCTTTCAGGGCGGCGATCAGGCTCCCGACCGTCAACGGATGCAGTTGGTACTCCCAAAGGCCGTCCGTTTCCCACTCGTTGAGCCACGGCTCAGGCGTGCATCCGTCATCGTCGTCTGGCATGTACCCAGGATGACTTACCTGCGGCCCAGGCATTGACTCTTCGTCGGCGAGCCGAGCAGGAGGTCGGCCCGCAGTCTCCGACGGCCAAGCCCAAAGCGACTCACCTGCACCCCCGCTCGCCGATCTACCGCGACTCCGGACGACTACACGACGGTTACTAGCGCCTCCACCGTGCGCGCCCGCGCTGGAACCAGGCACGGGGCGCCACGGACTCGATGCGATCGCCGCCGTCGGGGACATACGACAGTTCCGCGGTCCGACGCAAGACTGTTGGGATGGCGTTCACCGGTGTCCCGTCGCAAGTTGTCGTGGCGTATTGGGAAGAGTACGAGTATCGCCACAGAGGCGATGACGTCCGGGCGGATGCCTCGTTCTGGGCGTGGGAGGTCGTCGACGGCGCGGCGCGGCATGGTTCCGACAGTGTCCTCGGTCTGCTGGTGGCATTGGCCGATGCGGCCCGCGACGATGCTGCCCTGGCGTACCTCGGCGCCGGCCCCGTCGAGGATCTGGTGAACGGCCACGGCGAGAGGTTGGGACACGCGATCGAAGCGGCGGCCGACGAGCACCCGGCATTCGCCAAGACGCTCTGTTCCATCAACTACTGCGCAGAGACCGAGGGACAGCGAGAAGTCGAGCACCGACTGCAGCGCTTTAGATGTTTACCTGGTTGACCTCGGTGGTGAGGGCGCCAACCACGCGGCGCCCAGCCGGACCGATCACCGCCACGTCGTCGTCCCCCTCCGTGCGGCTTCCATCCAACTCGTTGATAACAGGCATTATCAACGGGTTCGGTGGCCGGGAAACCACCCGTCGGCGACCTTGTGCGGGTCTTCGAGGAGGACCGCGAGGCGCGATGGCTGACAACTGCGACCCGTCGCTGCCGTCGCAGGTCCGGCGGAGTTCGCTCGGGCGCTCCGAGCGCAGAATAGTGGCCCGATGACGAGCCGCTGAGCGACGACTAGGTCGACTACGCCGAGTGGGCTCGGGGCCGACAATATCCGCCGGGCCTGCCGGGCCGATCTCACCGACTCCGCCCGCGGCCGATCTCACCGACTCCGCCCGCGGGTGTCGCCATGAGATCCGGTCGACCAGGCCCCGCCCCCCGCACTATCCGTCCCAGTTTGGCCGTAGCCGTCGCCGGTCGTCACCGCGCCCGAGGCGAACACCCGTACGCTGGCTGTGAGTCTTGAGTCAGGAGGACACACATGGGTGGCCAGCTGTTTATCGCACCGGACGTTCGATTGGCGCTCCCGGCGCCGATATTGGATCGCCTGGCAGACGATGAGTCCGAATTCCTTTGCGTGGCCTGCCACGTGCCGGGATCGCGGGCCGCCGGCGACGACGTCTCGGTGGTTCTGGTCGAGCACAGCGACGGGCCGTCGATCACCTTCGCCCACGCCTCATGCGCCGGGTCGGCAGTCATCGAGTCCCAAACGCCCCGCCCCGATCACAGCGACGACATCGCCGACGTCATCTCGCAGGCCGGCATCCTGCCATCGGCGAACGGTCCCCGGCCGTTCTTGATCGTCGAGCTGCGCCGCCCCGGGGGCGAGATAACGGTGGCCGGCGACCTGATCGACCCGTGGCTGTCAGGGCTTCTCGAGTCCGGTTGGTCACTCATGTCGTCGATCGGCAAACGAGCGGCGCCGGTACCGGGCTGGGACCTGTCGCTCGATTCCAACGGGGAGGGCATCGTCACCATGGCGGGCCGGGCATCGTCGAAGCCTTTCCTTGACCCCCTCCCTCCCCTGCCGGCTGGTTGGGCGGAGATGGTGACCAGTCAGGGTCAGGTGACGGTGTTCGCGGTACGAATGGGCCTGGCCGCCCTCAGCGAGGCCACCCCCAATGAGACGTTCAAGGCGTTGAACCGGGCCGCGTCACAAGGCCAACTGGTCGCCGCCAGCATCGCCGTATCGCGGCGGGAACCTGTTCCCGAGAGCACACGCGCCCGCCGGCGGCTGGCGGCAAGCCTCGAAGAAGCACTGTGGGAGCGCGCTCGCCCCGACAGCGCCGGGGCGGGCAACTCCTTCCCGGACTTGGTTGCACTGCCGGCGAGGCCACGTCTCAGCCAGCTCATGCTGGGAGACGGCATGCCCGGGATACTGGTCGACCTGAACGCTCCGGCCGGATCCGACAACCAAGTGGCGAAGGTTCTCGCCAAGCTGCGCCCCGCCGGGTTCCGCCCGTTCCGGAGTCTGCAAGATGGGCCATTGTCGCTGACACCGCAGGACTGGTCGTATGCGCTGTGGCGCTCGCAGATATTGGTCCTCGCCGGCAAGGACGCCGACAACCGGCCCGTCAAGCTGCTCTTCGAGTCGTTCCAGCCGGCCCCCGGGTGGTACGACCAGGTGCGGTCTTATTCCACGGGCGGCCTGGCCCTGCTGGTCGGCGATCTTCACCTCGAGGCTGTCAGCGAGAGCGCCCTACTGAGCGCAATGGGTCGCGGGGAGATTGTGGCGTCCACGCTTGTGGGCATGTGCGCCCAGTGAAATCGTCCTCGATCCGTTTTGCGGTGGCGGGACGACACGGAGATGGCCTCACGATCTGGTACTCGACGCCGTGGCGATGCGCTAGACGTCAAGGCGCGGGTAGCGATCTCGGTAACGGCTCCTGGAGGTCGTCGACGGTGAGACAGAAGGCGCGTTCAGCTTCGGTCTCGGCCAGAAAGGCCAGCGCACTTTCCTTGGTGTCGAGCCGCCGGTCATCCATGGTGATCGACACGTCATCGAGTGTCGGCGGCGGGGCGGGGCGTATGAGGTCGTCCAGCTCCTTGTGCACCCACGATCAGGGTGGCGACAACGTCGGGGCCGCACTCCCATTCGGATTTTTTTTCACAGTCCGATGTCATCGCCCCGGGATCGTGACGGTGGTCTTGGCCTGGGGGTGGGCCAGCGGGGCCGGTAGGTGTCGTTTTGCGAGCGGTCTGATTCGCTGGGCGAATCGGATGATGTCGGCGTCGCCGCCGTGCCCTGCGATGCGGCGTCAACGCCTGCAGCGGTCGGCTTCTCAGGGTCCGGGCCTATGTCGTATCGGGGGGTGACCTGTCGTCGGTTCGGAGATCCTCGGCGGATGGAGGGAACCACGAGCGGGCCGGCAGCGCGTAACCATTCGGCGAAGCCGGGTACGGCGAAGGACACCGTCTGGGGTTGTTCGCTGAGCAGAATGTTGTGGTCGGCGATGAGCGCTTCTCGGGTGCTGGACAACTGGCGGGCGCTTCTTCCCAGGGTGCGGGCCACGTCGGCGCTGGGGACGAACCGCTCCCCGTGTTCGGCGACGGCACGGAGGTAGGCCCGTTCCAGGGCGCTGAGGCGGGCCATGCGTGGCTGGTACAGGTTGGCGGCCACTTCGGCGGCCACGACCAGGGCGGCGCGGTCGACGTGGTCTTCGTTGATGTTGCGTCCGTCGGCGAGCCGCCAGCAGTGGAAGCCGTACAGCTGTACGAAGTAGGGGTAGCCGCGGGTGGCTCGGGCGGCGGCGTCGAGGGCGGCGGGTGTGATGGTTGCCCCCCGGGTGACGATGGGCTGAAGCAGGGCGAGTCGGGTGGCGTCTTCGCCGAGGTAGCCGAGCGGCTGTTTGGCCATGCGTTCGGTGAAGGTGCCGGCTTCGATCAGGTGGTCGGGGGTGGACGGCAAGCCGGTGAGGACGGCGGCGATGGGCAGAGCTCGCCGCCGCGTGCTCTGCAACGCGGCGGCCACGGCCCGCAGTTGCGGGCGGGCCGGTACCGCCTGGACTTCGTCGATCACCACGATGGCGCCCAGGTGTTTGGCGGCCGCGTATTCGCCAAGGGCGATCAGTGCCGCTTCGACGGTCGGCGGGGGCCTGTCGCGGTGTTTGGCGGACAGCTCGCCTTTGACCACGCCGAGGTTGACGCCGACCGTCGGCTCGGCGTCGAGTTGCCGGGGTCGGCGGCCGCGGCGGCGGCTGGCGTCGGTGGCTTGGCGGGCGATTTCGTCGGGGACCTCGACGTCGCTGAGTCCCGACACCGACAGGACCATCCAGTGGAGCTGGCGGTGGGTTTGGGCGGCGATGGCGTCGGCCAGGACGGTCTTTCCGACGCCGCGGGGGCCATGCAGGGCGAGGTGGTAGTCGGGGTGGCCCGGGCCGGAGCGGTAGGCGTCCATGGTTCGCTGCAACAGGTCATCGCGGCCGGCCAGGAGGGGGGGCTGCGAGCCGTAACCTGGGGTGAAGGGGTTACTAGACGTCACTAGACGCCGCCCCCGCCGATGCTCGATGACCGTCGTTCCCGCAGTTCACAGGCTTCTAGACGTCACTAGACGGCTCGCCCCCGGGGGCCCCCGACGGCACCGCTTCGGTCCCGGTCAGCGCGGCGTCGCCCTCCCAAGTTGCGCCGCCCAGAACATGACGCGGCGGTAGGGGGGCGGTTGGCCCAGGGGCCAACGTGGCTCCGTTGACCGTTCGCTCCATGGTCACCGGTGTCGCTGTGGAGTTCGTTACCGGCCGGTGCCGTCAGGGCCTCGGTTTCGTGGCAGCAGTTCGACGTCACAGACCGATGTCGTCTTCGGGCCCGGAGCGTCCTTGTGATCGCCTCGGCCACCAGACCTCCTCCACTTGCTGCTCAACTTCGACGGTGCCCTCGCCCGCCGCGCCGAGCCCAGGGGCTGTGCCCCGAGCGTCCCCGTGGTTCGATGGTGATGCCGACTCCCTGTCGGTCGCCAGGTCCAACTCCGCTTGGAGCCGGTCGATGTCGGCCTCGTTGTCGTCGCGCATCATCTGCACCCAGCGATCGGCGGCGGCGCGGTGCTGGTAGCGCTCCTTGTAGGCGAGGGCCAACTCCAGTTCGAAGCGCACATGCGCTGCCGGTCGCGGCGGCCGGCCCGGGAGAAGGGAGGGATCCCAGACGGGGTCCTCCGGCCCGTTGCGGTCAGGCCCGTTGCGGTCAGTGACGGGGGCGGGTGGCTCCGCCTTGTCTCCGATGTCGTCTTGGGGGTTGAGGCTCATCGTTGTCTCCTCTCTGGGTTAGCTGGGGCGGGCCGGATGCCCGTCCGGGTGAAGCGATGAGTGGCCACGCCATCCACGGCCCGGGGGGTTATGACCGTCCGCAACGGCGTCACAATCCGATGTCGTCGCTGCGACGGCGGTCCTGGCTCTGGCGTCGGGGCCAGTCGGGTTGGTAGGGGACCGGGCCCACGTCGTTTGCTTCACCGGCCGGGCTATCCCGACCGGTACTGGCCGGGGCGGCACCGTCACCGGCATGGGCCGGCCGGCCGGGATCGACCGTCGCGGCGGTAGCCGGCTGCCTGGTGAGCCGACCCAGGCTCGATCCCCGCAGCGCCTGCAGTTGGTCGTCGTCGACCAGGGCTGCCACATCGATGGCGTCGACCGCGGGGGCGCCGTGGGCTCGGGCCGCGGCCACGCGACGGCGCCCGTCGATCCAGTACTCCCCGGCGAGCACCACCAGCGGGAGGTCGTCGGCGGCGGATCCGATGTGATCGCCTCGGCCGGTGTTCTCGGCACCGTCGTCGCCGACGTGAGGGAACGCCGAGATGTCGACGGCGGTCACCTCGAAACTGAGGTCGCGGCTGTGCAGGTCGTCGCGCCCGCAGAGGTCGGCGATCAGTTCCTGCGAGTCGGCCGGCAGGTCCTGGTACCGGACGGTGCGAGGCTGTGCCCCCTCGTCCGCTTGGTCGGGCTCTTCGAGCGGCGCCAGGGCGACGTCGATCTCGGCGAGGCGGGCCCGCAGCTCCGCGATGCGTCCCATCTGGTCGAACGGGGCGCCGATCCGCGCCCCCGCTCGGGCCGCTTCCTTCTCGGCCGACTCGGCCTCCTCCTCGGCGTCGTGGGCCCGCTCCCCGACGCTGGCCAGGCGGTGCTCGAGGCGGGTGACCAGTCCCACTGGGGACATGGCCCGCAGTTCGCCCCGGGTGAAGTTCGTTACCCAGCCAGCCAAGCCGGCGAAACCGATCTCGCCGTAGGCGCCCCCCGGGTCGCGGGTGGCGCTGAGCTCCACATCGATGCCGCCCAACTGGCCGACCACCGTCGCCGCCCGGGCCCCGAGTGCCAGGCGGTCCAGGCGCACGGTCAGCTCCTCTTGCAGAGCGGCGCCGGCGTCGGGCCGTTTGTCGTATCGGGCGCCGGCCACGACCATGGCGAAGCGTTCCCCAGCGGTGGGATGCCGCCGGGCGTCGACGGCCCGGTAGGAGGCGGCCGTGGCCCGCAGGTGGTCGGCTCGGCGCTGCGAGGTGGACTGGGACCGCACCAGTGCCCCTTGGTCGCGGTTGTGGGCTGCCAGCTGTCGCTCGAGGCGGACCAGGTCGGAGGCGACGCCGGCGCGTTCCATGGCGAGCGGGTTTCCCGTGGCCAACGCCTTTATCTCGGCGTATGACAAGGCGGCGTCGCCGATGTCGTCGATCGACCGCCCCACCACGTCGCCTCGCATTACCTGGTCGATAAATGTCGCTTTTCTTTGCACGTTTTCCCAGACGAATACGTCGAAGCTCGACCGGGTTGCGTAACGCACAATACGGACCTCGTCGTTCTGGTTCCCCTGCCTTCTTATCCGGCCATCTCTTTGTTCAATCGACGCCGGCCACCACGGGCAGTCGAGGTGGTGAATTGCTATTGCCCGGGGTTGGACGTTGACGCCGACGCCCATCTTGTCGGTGGAGCCGATCAGCACCGATACCCGCCCGTCGCGGCACGCCGCGAACATTTGGGCTTTGGCTTTGTCGTTGGCCGCTTCGTGCATAAAGCGGACCTGTCCTTCGGGTATTCCCGCCGCGTGCAGCCGCGCTCGGAGCTCCTCGTACACGCTCCACCCGCGGCCTTTTTTTGGTGTGCCCAGGTCGCAGAACACCAGTTGCAGGGTGCCGGGGCGTGTCGAGGGTCGCCCGTCGGGGGCCAGGTAGCGGCGGTCTTTGGTTTCGGCCCATATGGCTGCGATCCGCTCGGCGGCCACCGCGATCTTCCCGCCTTCGGGGTCGGCGGGGCGGCCCACCAGGCGCAGGTCCAAGGCGGCGGCCCGGCCGTCGTTGCCGATGGCCAGGGTGTTGTCCTCCTCGGGGCGCACCGACCGGTTCCGTACCGCCTGGGCTCGTTGCACCAGTTCCGCCATGAACTGGCGCAGGCCGTCACCGGGGGCCACGATCACCGTTTCCGGTCCTCCGCCGGCCACGTCGGGGACATCGAGTGGGAGCTGGTCGCGGGTGCGGAGATCGGCCACCGCTCCGAACATGGTGAGCAGTTCGGGGACGTTGGCGAAGCGGGCGAAACGCGAGTGCATCCGGTAGCTGGTGCCGTCGGGCGACAGTTCCAGTGCTGTCACGGTCCGGCCGAACGTGGCGGCCCAGCCGTCGAAGCTGGCTAGGCCGGCCGCCTCGAGGGTGTCGGGTTGCAGGTAGCTTTGCATTACCCACATTTCGGAGATCGAGTTGGCGATCGGGGTGGCGGTGGCGAAGGTGCATACCCGGGGGCCGTGACGGTCCCGCAATACCGCCAGTTTCATGGCCAGGTCCTCGGCGCGCTGCGAGCCTTTATGGCCGGCGCCTTGAATGTGGCTGGGGTGGAATAGCGATTTCCAGTAGTGTGCTTCGTCGATTGCCAGGTAGTCGATGCCGCTCGCTTCGAAGGATATCCCGTCGTCCTTGTTTTCCGACGCGAGGAGTGCTCGATGCTTTTCCTCGACGCGCACCATCGCCTTTTGTAGTTGCTTTACCGACAATCCGCCGCGGCCCTCGGCGGCGTCGATGGCGTTTCGGTAGGTGGCGAGCTGGTCGGCCAGGAACCGGGTGCGGGCGTCGACCGACACCGGGATCTTCTCGAATGACGAGATGGTCATGATCACCGCGTCCCAGTCGCCGGTGGCGCAGCGGGCCACGAAGTTTTTCCGGGCTGACGGTGTCACTTCGTCTTTGGAGGCGACCAGCACCCGAGCGGCGGGGAACAACTGCAGGTACTCCCTCGAAAATTGCTCCAGCATGTGCCCGGGGACCACGTAGGCGGGCTTCGATATCAAGCCCAGGCGTTTCAGTTCGCGGCCGCCGATGATCATGGTGGCGGTCTTGCCGGCCCCGACGAAATGGCCGAGCAGCACCGTCGGCTCCGACATCATCCGCCACGCCGCGTCGAGCTGATGCTCCCGGGGGGTGAACGCCTTGGACATCCCCGGGACGCTGAGATGTCCCCCGTGGTAGGCGGGCAGGATGGTGGCGTTGAACATGGTGTTATACCGCTGGGCGAGCCGCTGCGCCCGGTCCGGGTCCTCCCACAGCCATTGGGTGAACCGGGCCGTGATGGCCTCGGCCTTCTCGCGGGCCGCCAAGGTCTCGGCGGTGTTGACGGTGCGGGTTCCGTCGTCGTGATGGTCGTACACCGTCGGGGCCTGCTGGTTGCAGGCGGCGTGCAGCAGGCTGATGGAGTCGGCCCGCCTGGTTCCCCACTCGCTGGTGGCGGCCACCGATCGTCGCTGCCAGGTCGGGGCGGTGACCTGCCAGCCGAGCAGCGGCTCGTAGTCGACCAAAGCCCCCGGGCAGTCGAGGGCGTCGCGGGCGAAGTCGGCGACGTCGGCGGCGGGGATCCACGGCGCCCCCAGGTGGGCGTCGATCTCGCCGGGCCCCAGGTCGGCCGGCTGGACGGCCACCAGGGCGTCGACGTTGCCCTGCCAGCGGGGATCGGCCGCCGCCGCCTCGGCGGCGGCGGCCAGCTTGGCCCGCACGTTGCCTGACAGGTAGGCGGCCGCGGTGACCAGCTGGCCGCCGGCGGGATCGTCGAACACCAACTGGCCGAGCTTGTCGCGGGCGTCGGCCGCCTCGACGCCCAGCAGTGAGGCGATGTGGTCCAGGTCGGGCCGGCCCCGCTCGTCGAGGCAGATGGCCAGGGCGTCCTCGGCGGTGTCGGCCCCCAGGCGGCGTTGGCGGGGTTCAAGGACCCGGCGATCGAAGATGGCGGCCTTGGCGGCGTGGCTGGTGTCGGGGTCGAACATCTCCAACGCCAGCACCGACGGCAGGTCCGGGTCGTGGTGGAAGCCGCCCATGCGCGGCGTCATCCGCCGGAAGGTCGGCTCCCCGGTTTCGGGGTCGCTTCGGCCGGTGCGCTCCAAGGTGAAGCGGTTCAGGGGGCCGTAGCGGAACACGTAGCTGTCGTAGGCGGCGTTCAGGCGGCGGCGGGCCGACTCCCAGGCGTCGTCGTCCAGGGTGGCCGCCTGGGCGGCCAGGACCTGGTGCATGGCGTCGCGGACCGCGATCACCGCCCGCAGCTCGCCCGCCCCGTTCTTCGGCGACGGCTGGAAACGGACCGCGACACCGTTCTCGACCCGGGCGAACAGCCCGGTGGCGGTCACCAGCAGGCTGCCCTCCTTGTGCTCGGCGTTCACCGCGGCCGCCGCGGGCCGCCCGATCGGCACCACCACCGCCTCGGGGCGGGCCGTGGAGACCATCCCGGCGGCCCGGCCGGCCGCGGTGATCTCGCCCAGCACCCGCTCCAGGTGGGCGGCCAGTGGTTCGGGGCCGGGCCGCACCGTCACGTCACGCTCGTTGTACTGGCCGTGGCGGCAACGCAGTTCGCCCAGCACCCAGTCGGGACGGGCTGCGAACACCTCGTTGACCGCCGCGGGGCCGTCGGGGGTGGACACCTCGACGCAGCGCTGCCAGTCGGGGCCGCTCCGGGCTTCGCCGTCGAGGCGGCGGCGTAACAGCAAAAGGTCGATCACCACGTCGGTGCCGGCCACCGCCCGCAACGCCCCTTCGGGCAGGCGGACCGCTCCCACCAGGTCGGCCAGCTCGGCCATCTCCCGGCGGGCCGCGGGGTTGCGGGCATCGAGGGTGAAGCGCGACGTCAACGCCACCACCAGCCCACCGGGGCGGACCAGGTGCAGGCTCTTGACCAGGAAGTGGTTGTGCAGGCTGTGGCGGCCCCGGTTGTGCCTGGGGTCGTGCAGGGTCAGGTCGGCGAAGGGGACGTTCCCGATCGCCAGGTCGAAGAAGCCTTCGGGCAGGCGGGTGTCGGCGAAGCTCTCGTTGCGGATCTGGGCGTGGGGGTAGAGGGCAGCGGCGATGGCGGCAGTGGTCGGGTCGATCTCCACGCCCACCATGTCCACCGCCAGGTCGGGGGGTGTGACGCCTATCAGCGTTCCCGCGCCTGCTCCTGGTTCAAGGACCCGGCCGCCGGCGAAACCGAGCCGCTGGGCGGCGGCCCACATGGCGGCGGCGATGGTGGCCGGGGTGTAGTGGGCGTTGATGGTGGTTCTCTCCGCCGCCCGCCAGCCGTCGTCGTCGAGCAGTGGCCGCAGTTCGCCTCGCAGCGTCGCCCAGCGGGTGCCGGCCCGGTCGTCGAACATCTCCGGCAGCGCCCCCCAACTGGCCCACCGGGCCAGGACCGCCTGCTCGTCGACGGTGGCCGGGCGGCGGTCGGTTTCGATCTGGCGCAACACCGCCAGGGCGGCCAGGTTGGCCCGGGCCTTGGCGACCGCCCCCGGCGGCGCCAGGTCCTCCTCGCCGGCCGGGCGGAACGAGACTCCGCCTAGCTGGCCCGGGTCGTGTCGTCGTGGATCTCGTCCCAGTCCTTCTGGGTCAAGCCGCCCCAGGTCGGGGTCCACTCCCCCATCCCTGGTGTCGGCCCGGTCCACGCCCCCGACTCGTCGATCTCCGGTTCCGCCGGGTCGGGTTCGGGGGTCAGGAACACCATCTCGGCCAGCACCATCTCCTCGATCCCCATCCGGGCCATGTTCCGCACCCCATCGGCGACCGGTTGACCGTCCCTGGCCCGCTCCCAGGCCGCCATCGCCTCGTTGGTCTCCCTCAACACCTCCACCCCCACCGCCAGGAAATGTCCGTCCGGGTCGTCGATCTGGGCGTAGCGGACCGGGAGGTACTCGGCCATATGCGCCATCGCCATCAGCCCGTAGTTGTTCGGGGTCGTCGTCATTGTCGGGTCCTCCTTGGTCGGCCAACCGGTCGTCCACATCGGCGAACAGCGCGTCCAGGGACAGTTGCTGCGGGCGGTCCCGATCCCGTTTCATGGTACCCACCTGACCCCACCCGGTTGCCGCATTCGGCGGCTGTGGCCCGCGTTCACAAGCCGGCCGAGGCGTCTGGCCCCGGGCGGGCGGCGCGGTGTGCCGCTCCGGGGGTAAGGGCGACCAGATGGGGCGACGCCAGTGGCGGCGGCAACGGCAGCGCACCATGGATGGTCAACTCCCCGTAGGTGAGGATCCAGTCGCCGAGGCGCTGGGCGCCCTGTCCGCTGCGGGGGCCGAAGAACCCGAGGATGTCGGGGCTGAAGTCCAGCAACGGGAACCACAAGGCGTCGGCCGTGTCGGACCGGCCCGCCGTCTCGAACACCTCCCAGTCGCGTACCACCACGACCTGCCGCTCGGCGCCGGCCGCCTCGTGCAGGTCGGCCAGGAACGCCTCCAGCAGCGCCCGGTCACGGCGGTAGCCGAGCCACCAGCCGGCGCCGGCCAGGACCGCCCGGCGCAGCGCCTCCATGTTGTCGGCCCGCTCGAGGCGGTCCCAGTCCCATCCCGGTTGGCGACGCCACGGGGACCAGTAGTGGACCTTGCCGACCACCGCTTCGACGCCCCCCGCGGCCAGCACCGCGGCGGCGTGGCCGACCACCAACTCGGCTCCGGCACGGTCCCACGGGGCGTTCCCGACCTGGCTCGGCTCCAGTTCGGTGACCGCCGCCTCCGCCGCCCCCGGCGCCCCCGGCGCCCGCAGGTACAAAGCCAGATGATGCTCCCCTCGGCCGGGGACCCAGCCCCCGGCCAGGCCGCGCACCCGCGGCTCGCTCTCCCACCGGGCGTGGCCTAAGAACATGACGTCGCCCAGAACCTGCTCGCACCCCGGGTCGTGGCCTGTCAACCGGACCCCGTTCACCCCGACGTCGACGCTTCGAACCATGGCCACCGTGTCGCTCTGCGCGGTGTCGGCCGCCCCGGGCACCGTCAGGGCCTCGGCGAGCAGCACGGCCGCCTGGTCGACGGTGACCGGCCCATACGGTCGTGGCGGATGACCGGGGTCGCCGATTCGGTCCATGAACCGTGTGACATCGCCCTGGTGGGCCAGCAGCCACTCCCGCACCACCGCCTCGACAGGCCCCGCCTCGCCGGTCGCCGCCGCCGCCCACGCCACGATGCCCGTCACCTGAGCCGCCGGCCCGAGGCGCAGCCGCCTCGCCACGTCGACGTTCATGGCCGTGTCGTCCAGTGCCCGCAGCGCCCCGGCGGAGGCGTACACCCATCGGCCGTCGGGGCCGGCCCCGGCCCGGCAGCGCAGCAGCCAGTGCAGCGCCTCGCCGCCGGTCCAATGCTCCGGTACCGCAACGGGGGGCAAGGGAAGGGCCATGTCGAGCCATTCACCGCGGCCGAGAGGCGCCGGGCGCCTCGACACTTCGCCCTCGGGGCGTCGGGGCGGGGCTGAGCAACACCGCCGTCCAGAGGGGGAACGACACGGGCGCCAGGCGGTCCCGCCACGCCTTCTTGGCGGTCAGATCGGTCCATCGCAGCGGCGCGTCGGGCACGGACCACGGGTCGCGCCACCCGTCCTCCCAGCGCCGGCGGACCTCGGCGACGGCCCGCAGCCACCGGCACAGGCTGCTGGCGCCCCGATGCTGGTTCAACGACCTGGCCACCACCACCTGGCCGCAGGTAGTGCATGTCGTGGCGTCGGCGGCCAGTTCGAGTTTGCAGGGCGGCAAAGCCGGCCGCGTTCAGCGCCTCGACGACGCCAGCCTCGCCCCGACTTTCGGCGGCGCGCTTGGCCACATGTGCCCACAGCTGCGGGGCGACGCCAGCCACGGGGGAGCGCACGGTTATTGCGTTCGCCACCTCGTGGCGGTGCTCCCTGAGACCGTCGAGTCGCGGCCTGCTGACCAGCTCGCTCGGAAGTACCCGGGCCACGACCTCGGCGGCGGGCTCTGCGACCAGCGCCCATTCCCCGACGTCGTCGCTCCACGGATGCTCACGGCAGCGGCCCGGCTGGGAGTGGGCGTTGACCGCCATGGGATGCAGCCAGCACTCGCAGGCAGCGCAGCGGACGGTCAGATATTTCTTGACTGTCACGGCTGGCTCGCGGGGCCGCTGGGGTCGACTGTCTCCACGAATGCCGCCGTGCGGGTCGCCTTGACCGCGGCGACGAACTTGGACAGGAACTCCGCCGCCGCGGCCAGCCGGGGCCCGTACTCCCCCTCCAGCTGGGCGAGGCGGCGCTCCCGCCAGGCACGAAACTGGACCAGGAAGTGGTCGGCATCGGCGGGGTCGACGCCCGAAACCGTGGCCAACACCCGCGTGGCCCCGTCGGGGTTGCGGGCGGCTATCTCCGCCAGGCGTTGATCCACCGATGTTTGCTGCACGTCGCGGCCCAGCAGCGCAGTAACAAGCTCCACCACCGGCCGCCCGGTGTCGGCCACGGTGGCCTCGACGTCGGATGGGGGCAGGAAGAAGTAGACGATGGGCACGTCGAACACGACCGACAGCAGGTACAGCTCATGGGCGTCGAAGAGACATCGACGGGGGCCGTCGAAGGAGCGTTCCATCGCCGAGATCGTCGCTTGGCGGAGGTGACGTCCCGTCAGCTCGGCCAGCCTGTCGCTGACGTCGATCTGCGTCCACCGCCGACGCTCGCGCATCGCCCGCAAGTTGTACGCCACCACAGAGTTGACATCGATCGGGTCGACAACGACTCGCGGTGCGAGGGGTAGGGCCATGGCCGGATCTACGGGCAGCAGGTGGCATCGGGCGGGACGTCGGACCGAAAGTCGGGGCGGTAGTAGGGCCGGTGTGTGACGTTGTGCCACATGGAGCCCCATTGCCAGGGCCATGGTGCTCCCACGAGGACATGAGGGATCACAACCAGCACCGCCACTGCCATCAGGAACACCCCCACGGCGCCCCACCTTCGGAGATCGGCGGCCATGTGCCGCGTCGGGCGCCTGTGCGGAAATGTCGTCCCCGCCGCCGGACCCGACGGCTCGAGTCCGTCGAGGAGCCGCTCGAACACGGCGTCGGGGCGCCACGCCATCTCCTGCGACAACAGCCGGGCGGCCCGGGCCAGCATGCACGCCGCGGCCACGAGCGTGACGTCGACTTCCCGCCAGTCCATCTGGTCCAACATGGTGTCGGCGCCCGCGATGTCGTCGCAGTGGTAGCTGCGGGCCAGAGCCACCGCGTCGCGGCCGGCATTCACGACCTGGGCGTCGGTGCTTTGACGCTGGGTCCTCATGCCGCTGGGCTGGTGCCGGCCGCAGCCCGGGTCGCCTTGGTCATCTGGCCGGTCGCGAAACGCAGGCTGAGGGCCACGTCGTCGGCGGTGATCTCGACCTTGGAACGCTTCTGCCCCTCGGCGTTCTCCCAGCTGCGCTGGCCCAGGCGGCCGCTGACCACGCAGCGGTTGCCCCGCGAGGCGGACTCGGCGACGTTCTGGGCCAAGTCACCCCAGCACACAACGTCGACATAGCAGGTCTCCTCCTCCCATTCGCGGGTGGCCTGGTTCTGCCAGCTTCGGTTGACGGCGAGCGAGAAGCTGGTCGTCGCCTGGCCGCTGGGCAGGAACCTCAGCTCCGGGTCCTTGGTCAGGTTGCCGGCCACCGTCACATTGTTCGGGCCGTTACTCATCGGTGTTCCTCCTTGGTCATGGTCCGCTGCGCCTGCAACGGGCCGGTTGGCATCTCGTCGGTCGGAGCCGCTCCCGCACAGCTGCGGTCGCCGGTGAGATGGCCGGCGAGAAACCGGCGTATCCCGATGCGGCGAAGCGGCTCGAAGAAGTCGCCGAGATGATCGAGGGCCTCATCGAGCGGGTCGGCTTGGCGGTAGACCAGCGCCAACAGGATGTCGGCCAGTCGCTCTCGGTCGGCGTCGGTGTGCGAGCTCGGCGTGGCCGTCGCCCAGTCGGCGTCGACGGACGTGTCGGCGCCGAGTTGGCGGAGCCGCCGGCGCAGCTCGCCTCGCTGGTCGGCGCTCCCGTAGATGATCCGGTGCAAGTCGGCGGCGAGGATCGATGTGCCACGGAGCTGCCGGTTGTCGTCTTGTGGCGGCAGCAGGAACCACACCACGGGCAGATCGAACGTCAGTGAGAAGATGAGGAGTTCGTGGGCGTCGAACTCCCGTCGGCGTGCGCCCCGGTAGGCCGCCTCGATCGACGAGATGCCTGCTTGGGTGAGACGGCGGCCTACGTAGCGTTCCAGGCGCTCGGCGGTCTCAAGCTGGGTCCAACCCCTCAGATGGCGGGCGGCACGGAAGTTGTACGCCACGATTTCGTTCACGTCCATGGCATCGCCGGCACTCGAGGGGTCCCCAACCGCGTTGGCGGCGGCACCGTTGGGCGATGACAACACTGCGCCCGTCCTCACGCGGCCGGGCTGGCGTCGGACTGCCCGGCGCCGGTTGTCCGCTCAACGCTCGCCGTGGCGAAGCGCAGGCTCAGCGCCACTTCCTCGGCCACCAGTTCCAGCTTGGAGCGGCGCCGACCCTTGGACTGCCAGCTGCGCTGCTCGAGGCGGGCGGTCACCACGACCCGGCTGCCGCGGCGGGCCGACGTGGCGACATTCTTGGCCAACTCGCCCCAGCACACCACCTCCAGATACGAGACCTTGTCCTCCGTTTCGTGGGACTTGGGGTTCTCCCACCTGCGGCTGACCGCCACCGACAGGTCGGCGGTCGCCTCCCCTGAGACCAAGAACCGCAGTTCGGGGTCGTGGGTCAGGTTCCCGACGATGACGCCCACGCTGTTCGTGGCACTCACGGCTGCTCCCCCACTCGGGTCCGACCCCAACAGAACGCTCCCGCGGCATGGGCCGCCGCCGGGGATGGTGGACTCTGTTGGTCGTCACCGAGGGCCGCCTGCCGCTCCTCCTCCCCTAAGGCCAGGCCGAACAGGCTGCCGGCGACCAGGGTTGGGCGGGGCTGGCGCTGTCTGGAGCACAAGCTGTCCGAGGCCGGCGGTTCGGCGGCCACCGGGGTGGCCGACGGTTCGCTGCGGCGAAGATGCGGCCTTCTCATCCGTCACCGCGCATGGTGGCGTTGGTGTCGCAGAACCAGTATTCCTCGCCGTGCAGGACCTGGTTGGTCAGCGCGGTGTAATCGCCGACCTTCCACAGCGCCTGATGGGCGGGCATGGTGGGGAGACGTTCGGCTTCGGCCGGGGTCAGCCCGCAGCGGGCCAACAGGTCGCCCACCTGGTCATGGTTCTGGTGCAGGAACACTTTGACGCTGGTGGTGTTGAGGAGCGCCTCGGCCTGTTTGACGGCGGCCACCCCGTCGTCGAACTGGGCACGCAGTTCCGACAAGGCGTGGATGATCAAGATGTTGCCGGTGCCGAACTGGCGTCCCACCTTCCAGGCGTCCTGGAGGTAGGAGACCATGGCCGGGTTGGCGATGGCCTTGTACGCCTCGTCGATGATGTTCAACTTGAGGCGGTCCTTATGGCCGTGCATCAACGCCTGGAGCCAGCCGGCACCGGCGATCATGACCAACTCCAAGGCGGTCGGGTTGTCAAGCACCGACGACAGGTTGACCACGATGCCGGGGCAGGTGTCCCAGTCCAAGTCGACGGTGGTCGGCCCGTCGAACATGCCTTTCAGCTCGCCGTCGAGCAGCAGGGCGCAAGCGTCGAGCAGATCCCGGCAACGCCCCCTGAGCTCGTCGAGGTTGGTGTCGAGCTCGGCGGCCATCTGCTCGGTCGGATGGGCCAGAACGGTGCGGACATCGGCCAGAGTGGGACGCGTCAGGCGGCCCCGGCTCACCATCTGCAGGGCGTAACCGACGACGCGGTCCTCGCCCACATGCAGTTTGCGGCGCAACACCACCGCGAACAGGGCGCAGATGACCGGGGTCTGCTTGCGGGCCAGGTCCTCGGGGCTCAGGTTCGAGCCCGTCGGGCCCGGGTCGAGCGGGTTGATCCGCACGTCGCCGCCCGGTTTCAGGTCGACCACGACCAGCCCCATCCGCTGGCCTAGGCGTACCCATTCCCCCTTGGGGTCCAAGATGGAGATGAACCTTCCCCGACGGTGGGCGTCGGCCAGGATCGACGAACGCCACACATAGGTCTTGGACAGGCCCGACTTGCCGAAACCGCCCGAGCCGGTGATGGCCATGTTGGGGGCGGTGATCATCTTGGCGTTGAGCGCCTCGAACAGGTCGAAGTAGAAGCCGCCGCCCCCCGAGAGCCGATTGACGCCCATGAACACGCCCCGCACCCCAAGGCCCGCCTCGACCGCGAAGGGGTAGATGGCGGCCAGATGCCGGGTGGTGGTCACATGGCGTGGCAGGGTCAGCCCTTGACGGGTCAACACCTCCGGCAGAGCCGAGTTGGCGCTGTCCTGGCGCCGCCCCCGGCCCTTGTCCTCGGGGCGAGATATGTCCCGACGAGCCGTTCTCACCCTTTCACCGCCCCCAGCAGATCCTTGTCCGGGGCCCGGCCGATGGGCAGCGTGCACGCCCACGCGGCGTCGTGGCGGCCGTCGAGAGAGCGCAGCTCCAGGCCACACTGGGCGGCCACGGTGACGTAGGCGTTGGTCAACTCGTCGAGCATGTCCAGCGATTCCGCGGCCACCTCTATCAAGGCCAGGTAGGCGTACTCCGAGCTCCCGGTGGTTATCTCCACCTCACGGCGGTCCAGGTCCGACTGGGCCCGGCGCAGCTCGGCCGGCACCCGGAAGCCCTTCTTGTCCCGCAGGTCGATGCTGGCCTCGATGCCGACCGCCTCCTTGCTCATGTGTCGGCGGCTGGTGGCGGGATCGACCGGCTCCATGATCATGGTCACAGTCCGGGTGCCGATGGTGTCGAGCAGCAACGGCTCGATCCAGTTGGCCTCGACCTCGAGAGTGGGCCAGGACTGGACCCAGAAGCAGCGATGCCACGCACGGTCGATGCGCACCGCGTCCCATGACACATCCATGGCCAGCGGCCCATAGGCGGCGGGGACCACCCCAGCCCGCTCCCCCAAACCCCGGGTCTGGGGCAGGGACCGGATGGCGTCGGGGTCGCCTTGAACCCTGACCGTCTCGGCGATCTGCGCCGGGCTGAGCGGCGGCGACACCACCAGGGCCGCGGCCCGGCAGCGCTGCGTCAACGTTTGCAGCATCTGCACCGCCGTTCCCGCGGCGTCGCGTTTGGCCCGGGCCCCGGAACGGCGGCGGCGGCGCAGATTCCGGGGGTGGACCGTCACCGTGACCCGCAGTTCGTGGCGGGCCACCCGGGCCGACTGCTGGGCGTACGGGTCGGGCGAGGAACCGTCCCGGGTGGACAGGTCGCCCAGCAACTGGCGGTACGGACCGGCTGCGGGCGCGGCCGGGTTGCTGTTGGCCGCCAGCCAATCCAAATGCTCCGAAAGCGGCGCCGGCGACGACCATTCGTGCCAACAAATACGGGCCACCGGCGCCGCCTCCCGGGCGAACTGGGCCAACACCGTGTTCCACCCGAAGATCCGGTAGTGCTGGTCGGGTTCGGGGATCAGCTGGAACTCGCTGCCCTTGACCGACACCACACCGGTCACCGCGCCGCTGCGGCGGTCCACCGCCAGGCCCAGCGGCCCCATCGACTGGTCCATCCCAGCCCAGGCAGGGCGGGGCACGCTGCGGATCTCCAAACCGGCCAGGCATCGGGGCAGGCGGGCCTTGCTCAGCGGGCGACCGTCGATCCCCAGGGCCGGTATGGGGGCGAACCAGCGGTTGGCATCAGTGGCGGCCCGCAGCGAGAACCGCAGCGCGGTGGGGACCATCTCGTACAGCTTGCGGCCCGCCCAGGGAGTGAACGCCAACACCGCCGCCGACCCGACCGCTGCCGCCCCGACCAGAAAATGCACCGGGGTCGGACCGCCCACGCTGACAGTCCGCAACGCCACCAACACCCCGGCGATGAGAAGCCCGATCTGAGGCACGGTCAGGCCGAACATGGCGGTGCCCGACGTTCGGGCCGACAACTGGTAGCGCTGCGATCCGCTCATTTTCCGCCTCCGTCGAATCCCCAACCCGACGACGAACCCGACGTCTGGTTGTCAGCCGCCGACGTCGCCTTGTCCTTGGCCGCCTTACCAACCGCCACCGGCACCGCCACCGCGGCCGCCGGCCCCGCGGCCGCCGCTCCGGCTCCAGCCCCCGCTCCGGCTCCAGCGCCCGCTCCGGC
>JALYXV010000160.1 GCA_030947025.1 Actinomycetota bacterium
GGGCGCCGGGCGGTTGGGCGCCGGGCGGTTGGGCGCCGGACGGGGGCGGGGCGCCGGGCGGTTGGGCGCCGGGCGGTTGGGCGCTGGACGGGGGCGGGGTCACGATGGGGGAGCTCATGCCGCCACCCCTCCCAGCATGAGATGCCCGAGTTCGGTGCGGTTGGTGGTGGCGGCGGTGCAGATGCCGGCCAGGTGGCCGCCGTGGAGGACGGCGATCCGGTCGGACATGGCCATCAGTTCGTCCAGGTCCTCGGAGATCAACAGGATTCCCGCACCGGCCTCCCGTTTGGCCAGGATCAGCTGCTGGACCTGGCGGGTGGACGCCACGTCCAGGCCCCGGTTGGGGTAGGAGAGGACGTAGAGCCGGCCGCTGCTGCCCAGGACCTGAGTGAGCAGGACCCGCTGGATGTTGCCGCCGGAGAGGGTGTTGACCTGGCGCTCGTTGCCCGCCATGCGGAGGTTGGCGGCCATGTCGAGCCGCTTGGCGGTGCGGCGGGCGCCAGGCCAGTCCAGGCCCTTGGGGCGGTGGACCCACGTCTCGCCCGTCGGGTGCTGGTGGAGCTTGAGGGTGGCCAGGGCCAGGTGTTCGAGCACGGTCAGCCCCGGGACGACCCAGTCCCCGACGGGATCCTCGGGGACTCCGGCCGCCCCCGCCGCGATGGCCTGACGGGGATCGGGCCGGGTGAGGGCGGCCCCGGCCACCACGATCTCGCCCGAGGTCCAGGCCCGGGCCCCGACCACGGCGTCGGCCAGTTCCCGCTGGCCGCTGCCGGCCACGCCCGCAATGCCCACGATCTCGCCCTGGGCCACTTCCAGGTTGAGGTCGACCACGCCCGCCCGGCCGCCGTCGCCCGGGACGTGGAGGTTGGTGAGCTTGAGGGCCGGGGTGGTGCTGGGGATAGTGGCCCGCTCGGCCGGCAGGGCGGGAACAGCCCGGCCCACCATGGCCTCGACCAGCTGGTTGTCGTTCATCGAGGTGGGGCTGACCCCCTCGACGACGGTCTTGCCGCCCCGGAGGACCGAGACCCGGTCGGCGATGGCCCGGGCCTCGTGCAGCTTGTGGGTGATCATGACGACCGACAGTCCCTGGGCGCGCAGGTCGTTGACGCAGGAGAACAGGCCTTCCACCTCTTGGGGGGCCAGCACGCTGGTGGGCTCGTCGAGGATGAGGACCTTGGCCCCGGCCACCAGCACCTTGGCCAGCTCGACCTGCTGGCGCTGGGCCATGGGGAGGCTGCGGACCTTGGCGTTGGGGGAGACGTCCAGGCCCAGCTGGCCGCTGACGTGTTCGAGGCGGGTGGCCACCTCGGCCCGGCGCAGGAGCAGGCCCCGGCCGCCCAGGGCCAGGGCGACGTTTTCCACCACGCTCAGGGCGGGGACGAGGCGGAAGTCCTGGAAGACCATGCCGATGCCCAGCTTGCGGGCCACGACGGGGGAGGAGACCTCGACCGGGTCGCCCTGCCAGAGGGTCTGACCCTCGTCGGGCTGGTACACGCCGTAGAGGAGCTTCATGAGGGTGCTCTTGCCCGCTCCGTTTTCCCCGAGCACGCAGTGGACCTCGCCTGGCCGCAGGGCCAGGTTGACCTGGTCGTTGGCGATGACCGGTCCGAAGCGGATGGACAGCCCCACGGCTTCGAGCAGCGGAGTGACGGAATCGTTGGTGATCGTCAAGCTCGGTCCTCCTTGCGGTCGAGCATCCGGGCCAGGGCCCGGGCGGCGAGGGTCTCCACGACTGCTATGGACTCGGCCAGGTGGCCGGCCATGGCGGCGGCGGCTTGTTCGATGTCGCCGTCGATGAGGGCGGTGACGATGTGCAGGTGTTGGTCGACGGTGGCGGCGATGCGCTCGACGGCCATGAAGTCCTGCATCCGGACAACGCGGATGCGCTGGTTGATGTGGGCCAGCATCTCGACCAGGGCGGCGTTGCCCGCCGCCTCGGCGATGCCGAGGTGGAAGGCCTCGTCGGCGATGACGAATTCGGGGTCGGGGTCGGGGAGGTCCTCGGCCAGGATGGCCCACTCGTCCCGGATGTGCTCGAGCATGCGCATGTCGTGGGTGGGGCCTTGGGCGGCGGGGCCGCGGATGGCGGGGATTTGGGCGGCGGGGCCTTGGGCGGCGGGGCCTTGGGCGGCGGGGCCGCGGACGGCCATGAGCTCGAGGCCCACGCGGACCTCGTACAGGTCGGAGATGCCGCTGACGATGGGGGCGCGGGGGCGGTAGCCGCCGTCGGGATGGCGGTCGACCAGGCCCTCGCTATGGAGGCGGAACAGGGCCTCGCGGATGGGGGTGCGGGAGAGGCCCAGCCGGGCGGCGAGTCGTTCCTCGCCCAGGCGGGCACCGAGGCGTAGTTCGCCCAGGAGGAGTTGGTGCTTGATCTCGGTATACGCCTCCTCGGCGCGCGAACGGCGCGGCGAGATAGGTGTGTGCGCCCCTGTATACACAGCGGTCGACATTAGGGACGGGGCGTTGCCGCCCTATATCGCCGCGGTTACGGGAAGGAGAGAGGTTCCTTGCCCATTGCTGTCTCCGACCGGGTCTGGACCAAGCCAGCCGGTGGAGTGATGGCCATCTGTGGCAGGTTGATCATTCCCTGGCGACTTATGTGCGATATTCCGGATAAGCCGCCAGAGAACGGCGAACCTGCCACGGAAAGCGGGACGCGCCGGTACGCGCCGGTAAGGCGGACTCAGCCGACGACGAGAGTCACCTTGGTGGAGGCCTGGTCCAGGGTCACCGATATTGTCGTCGTGCCCGAGGCCATGCCTTTGGCCTTGCCGGTCGCACTGATGGTGGCAACGGCGGGAGCGGAGCTGGACCAGGTCGCCTGGGCGGTGAGGTCCTGTGTCGTGCCGTCGGTGTACACCCCGGTGGCGGTGTACTGCGTGGTGGCGCCTCGGGCGAGGGTGCGCTTGCCCGGTGTGATCCGGATCGCCCGCAGCGCGGCCGGTGTGACGGTCAAGGTCACCGACGCGGTCAGGCCCTGATAGGTGGCGGTGACGGTGGTTTGACCGATCCCGACCGCCTGGGCCTGCCTCCCCTTGAACTTGGCAACGGTGGCCGCCGACGAGGACCAGGTGGCGACGGTGGATATCTGGCGGGTAGTTCCGTCGCTCATCACCACAGTCGCCTGGTAGGGGATGGAGAGTCCCTTGGCGACTCGGGCGTTGAGGGGTGCGATCAACAACGAGATGGCGGCCGCGGGGGTCACCGTGACCACCGCCTTGACCGTCACCTTGGCGAACTTGGCGGTGATGGTGGCCTTCCCGGTCTTCACGGCCTGCGCCAGCCCGCCCGCCGAGACGGTCGCCACGGCGGGGGTGGCGGACGACCAGGTGGCCACGCCGGTCACGTCCTGGCTCGTCCCGTCGCTGAATGCGGCGGTGGCGGTGAACTGCTGCGTGGCGCCCCTCGGTACTGAGGCCTTGGGTGGCGTCAGTGTCAGCGACGTAGCCGTGGCCGTCGTCACGGTGAGGTTGGCGGTGCCCGACACCCCGGTCAGCGTCGCCGAGATGGTGGCCGAACCCGGCGATAGGGCGGACGCAGCCACTCCCGCCGATCCGCCTGCGGTTGCGCCGGTTGCGCCGGTTGCGCCGGTTGCGACGGTTGCGCTGGTCGCGACGGTTGCGACGGTTGCGACGGTTGCGACGGTTGCGATGGTTGCGATGGTTGCGACGGTCGGATTCGAGGACGACCAGACGGCTTGGCTGGTCAGGTCCTGGGTGGTGCCGTCACTGAAGGTGCCCGTGGCGGTGAACGCCCGGGTTGTGCCCACCGCGGCGGAGACCGTGGCGGGAGCGACTGCGATCGAACTCAATTCCGCCCCGGTCACGGTGACGGTGGCGGTGGCGGAAATGCCGTTGTTGGTGGCGGTCATGACGGCGGTTCCCGCGACCAGCGTGGTGGACATCCCCGGGCTGCCCGTACCGCCCGCCGTGACGATGGTGGCAACGGTGCTGTCGCTCGAGGTCCAGTCGGTCTGGCCCGTCACGTCGCGGCTGGTGCCGTCGCTGAACGTCCCCGTGGCGGTGAACTGCTGCGTGGTGCCCTTGGCGGCCGACACCGTGGCGGGCGTCACCGCCATCGATGTCAACGCAGCCGCCGAGACCGTGAGGGTCGCCGCCCCCGAAACCGAGCCCAACATCGCGGTCACCGCGAGGGGGCCACCGGCCGCCTGTCCGAGGGCCATGCCGGTGGCGCTGACGGTGGCGGCCCTCTGGCCAGCCGGAACCGACCAGGCCACCGACCCCGTAATGTCCTGGACCGTCCCGTCCGAGTAGGTGCCTATGGCCGTATATGGCTGGGTGGTGCCCACCGGGATCGACTTCGTCACCGGACTCACCCCGATGGACGTCAAGGTCGCGGTCACGTTGATCGTGGCGGGCGACGACACCGTGCCGGCGGTATTGGAAGCGCTCACCGTGAACTTGAAGGTCCCGACTGCGGTGGGGGTCCCCGACACCGTCCCGGCAACCGTGTCCAAGCTCAGACCGTTGGGCAGGGCGCCGGAACTGACCGCGAACTTGGGCGCCGGCGCTCCGGTGGCGGCGTAGGTGTAGCTGAAGGCGACGCCGACGATCGCCCACGAGGGCGGCGTCGACGAGCTGAACACCGGAGCGGTGACGGCCGACCTGATCGTCACTTGCAGCGACTGATTGGCGGTGCCCACGGTGTTGGTCGCGATCACCGCCAGCGTCGCCGTCCCGGGCGAGGCGGTGGCCGCCACGGTCAGCGTCGCCGTCCCGTCGTGATTGTCGGCGAAGCCCACCCCGGGCGGAAGAGCACCGGTTTCGGTCAACGCCGCGGCCGGGAAGCCCGAGGTGGCGATGGTGAATGATCCGCTCGCCCCGGCCGGGAATGACACTGACGGGGCGCTGGTAATGGCAGGGGCCTGGTTGACGGTCAGGGCAAACGACTGGGTGGCGTCGGACCCGATGCCGTTGTGGGCGGTGACCACCAGGGGATAGCTGCCTCCGGATCCCGCGGTCGGGGTGCCCGACAGGTTGGCGGTGCCGTCCTTGTTGTCGACGAAGGTCACCCCGGCCGGCAGTGGGCCGGACTCGATCAACACGGGGGTCGGTGTTCCCGTGCTGTGCACGACGAAGTTCCCTGACCCGCCCACCGTAAAGGTGGCGGCGCCATCGCTCGTCAGCGCGGGCGTCCCTGTCGGGATGGCGAAGTCCCAATGGCTGGCGTGAGAGGTCAACACCGTGACCGTCACGACGCCATGGGACACACTGCGGTCGGAGACGCAGGGATCAGGCGCGGCAACCGTACTGCCGGGGCTCGCACAGGGCGGGACTGGCTGGTTGTCCCGGATGATGGTCACGTTGGCGGGCGCCGTGCCCGCGGGCACCTTGGACGGGTCGATCGAGAACGAGATGGACAGGGGTTGGTCGGCCGTCGCGGTCGGCGCGCTAATGATGAGCCCAAAGCCGAGCGTGGTGTAGCCGATCGGCGAATTCCCCGGGGCTGAGGCGAATGACAACGAACCGGCATTCGGGGTGGTGACCGTGGCGGCCACCGGGACATCGGGCGACGGTGCCGGAGCGTTGGACCCATGTCCGCCCGCACCGACCTTGGTCCCCCACCCGGCCAGCCACGGGTCGATCGCGTTCATGATCGACGTGGCGTACTTCTGGGCGCCGGTCACATTGGGATGCCCGAACGAGGCCAGTTCGCATTGCCCCCGGTCGAGCCAGGTCCCGAGATGGAGGAATGAGACCGGACGCGCCTGCCCGCAGAACCCGGAGCGACTCGATCTCACCTGGTCGTTGAAGCCCACCCAGAGAGACGTCGTCAGCGTGAGGACGGCGTCGCCGGGGCCGAAGGAAGGATCGGCCGTCTTGACCCAGCCAGAATCAGTCGGGCTCTGGGCGTCGGTGATCGCCTT
>JALYXV010000173.1 GCA_030947025.1 Actinomycetota bacterium
ACCTTCGGGAGGGCTCGGATCATTCCGCTCGCCAGATCGCAGATGGTAGGTGGTCGCCCCCGGCGGCATAGGCGAACGACCCGTCATCGGGTGACGAGGGCTCGCTTGCCTGCCTACCTGATGCGGGACACACCGGCCGGACAGAACCGGTCGCGATGTCCATGATCTTCAGGCCGACGACGTGAAGCCTCCGACGTAAAAGTCTCGAGTGACAACTACGTCTACATCGCCCGAGGCAACAACTCCGGAGGAGAGGTGCTCGTGGGCACTCCGTTCTAAATGCACCTAGCCGGGGCATTCGACAACGTTCAGCCTACACCGAGAATGGTCTTGGCGATGGCCTGGTCGTCCGGAGTCAAGTGGCGTTGAGGCGGCAAAATGGTCGCCTCAAATGCCGGCGCCTTGCCCGCTGTCGCCTTTGGGGCGCCCGGAGGCGGTGGTGGGGTGGGCCCGGTGCCGCCCGCGGTGGTGCAGGACGGATCGAAATAGCCACTCCCCCAGGTGTTGTTGAACCACACGTTGTCGGTGCAGGCCTGCTCAAAGGTGCTGGGGTCGTAGGTGTAATCAGCCAGATCGAAAAAGGTGCCGAAGTTGCCGGACAACTTGGCGTTGTCAGCCGCGTTGTTATTGGAGATGTAGTTTCGGTGGCTGTTGGGGATGACGATTCCATTGCCGCCGTTGCCGTGGACGGTGTTGCTCTCAACCCTGTCATTCGTGACCGGGTCAGAATTCTGGAGCGCTTGTACGCCTATGCCGTTGTCGTCGTCGAACGGACTGGCCAAGCCGTTCTTCTCCACGTCGTTGCCCGAGATGAGCGCATTCTGGTTGGCCAGGTTCGAGATGCCCGCCGCCCCGTTTCGGAACACCTTGTTGGCAATGACATTGTTGGCCTGGTTCGAGCCACCTCGTCCGGGCAGACTGCCATCGAAGAAGGCGCTGGAGATGATGCCCCGGCCGCCGTTGTCCCGCACAATGTTGTTCTGGACGGTGTTGTTGTTGGTCTGCAGCCCCTCCATGGCGATCCCGTCGTATGGGCCGTTGCCGGCGATCGTGGTGTTGGCGATCAGGTTGTCCGAGGAGAACAAGAAGATGATCCCGTCACCAAACTCAGCTTGAAGGTTCGGCGGCGGTCCGTGGTTGGCGGTGACGGTCATCTTGGAGATGGTGTTGTGCGAGCCGCCCATGACGGCGATACCGGCGGCGAAGCCGCTTACCGTGCCGTTGGTGATGGTCACACCCTTGTGCTGGGCCAGCCGGATGCCGGGGTGGGAACCGTCGCCGTTCCCGGCGCCCAGCACCTTGTGCCCGTTCAGGTCCAACGTGATGTTGTCCTGCCCCACAACGATCCCATCGGCGGGGCACGGACCCACGTCGGCAACAAGTTTGGTGTCGTGCGTGATCGTGCGCCCGCAGCCCGTGCGCACCGGTGGAGGCATGCCGGACTCGACCTTGCGCACCCGGTTGTTGTTGGTCCCGCCCAGGCCCGACAGGATTGTGCCGTCGGTGATCAACACGTTGCCGCCCGAATCGACGGCCACCTGGGTGGGGAAACCGAGAAGGGCCGAAGCGGCCGGGCCGCCGTCGCCCGCGAAGCCGGCGACGCCTTGGCCGGCGAGGACGGTGATCTTGCCGGCGCTCACTTTGGTCACCCGGGCATGGCTGTTCTCGGCGATGAGCAGGTTGCCCCCGGCGTCGAAGGCCACGCCGGTGGGGTTGTTGACATGGGCCGTGGTGGCCCGGCCGCCCGTGGCGAAGCCGTTGGCCCCGTCACCGGCCACGGTGGTGATGACGCCGCTGGTGATGTCGATCCGGCGGACACGATTGTTGTCGCGGTCGGCGATGAACAGGTTGCCGCCAGCATCGGGATGGATGTCGGATGGGCAGTTCAGCTGGGCCCTGGTGGCGGGCCCGCCGTCGCCGGTGAACCCGGGCCGGGCGGTGCCGGCGATGGTGGTGATAGTGCCTCCGGCATCGACCTTGCGGACCCGGTTGGCTGCCGGGTTGTCCACCGGACCGCCCTGGTCGCTCAACGGGGCGCAGTCGGCGATGAACAGTGTCCCGGCCGGTTGGCTGGCCCCCGGTGGGACCAGGTACAGCCCCGTGGGGCAGGCCAGACTGGCACTGGTCGCCGACTTGCCGTCGCCGACCCCGTCGGAGGGGGTACCCCCACCGGCGTAGGTGGAGATGACCCCGGTAGTGGCATCGACCTTGCGCACCCGGGCGCTGCCACATTCGGCGATGTACATGTTGCCGGCGTCATCGGCGGCCACTCCGCGGGGGCCGTTGAGGGCGATGGAGGTGGCGGCCAGGCCATCGCCGACGCCCCCGCCCGCGATGGTCGTGATGACTCCGTTGTGGTCGATGCGCCGGATGCGGTTGTTGTTCTGATCGGCAAGGAACACGTTGCCCGACGAGTCGACGGCCACCTTGGACGGATAGGAGAGCAGGGCGGCGGTGGCCGGACCCCCGTCTCCGCTGAAGCCGGGCGTACCGGTGCCCCCTATCGTGGAGATCGTCCCGTTGGTGACCTTGCGGATCCGCTGGCCGTTGGTGTCGGCGATGATCAGATTCCCCGTGCCGTCACCGACCGCACTCTGCGGGTTGTCGAGGAGGGCCTGGGTGGCTGGACCCCCGTCGCCCACCCCCCTGGTCGGCATCCCGCCCCCAGCCACGGTGGTGATGATCTCGTCGGAGGCACCGGTGATCAGGTGGTCCGATCCAGGCGTGATCTTGCGAACTACGGCAACGACTTCGCTGGCCGTGTACAGGTTGCCGGCCGAGTCGATCGACACGCCCAGCGGGTACGGGATGGCCGCCGCGGTGGCCGGCCCGTTGTCACCGGTCGCGGCGTCGCTGTTACCCGTGCCCGCCACGCTGGTGATGATTCCGGTGGTGGCGCCGACGCGACGGATCCGGTGGTTGTAGGTGTCGGCGATGAACAGGTTGCCACCGGAGTCCAGCGCGACCCCATAGGCGCTACTGAGCTGGGCCGCGGTGGCGGCGCCGCCGTCGCCGCTGAAGCCGGGCGTGCCGGTGCCGGCAACAGTCGTGATGATGCCGCTGGGGGCCACCTTGCGGACCACGGCCGTACCGGCATCTCCGATGAAGAGGTCGCCCGCGGCATCCACCGCCACGCTGGAGGGATAGTTGAACTTGGCCGCGGTGGCGGGGCCGTGGTCGCCCACCCCGTCGGCCGGAGCCCCTCCGCCCGCCACCGTGGTGATCGTGCCGTTCGAGGCGACCTTGCGCACCCGCGCGTTGCCGGTGTCCACGAAGAACACGTTCCCGTGGCTGTCGACGGCTACGCCGTCGGGGCGGTCGATCGTGGCCGCCGTTGCCGGTCCGCCGTCACCCCGGGGGACGGCCCCTCCGCCGGCCACCGAGGAGACGACGCCATCCGCACCCACCTTCCGCACCCGGTTTCCGGTACTTACACTTATGCCGCCCTCGCTTATGTAGGTGTTCACACCGTTGACCGTGATCCCGTACGGGCTGCTCAACGCCGCCTGGGTAGCCGGCCTGCCGTCTCCCTCGCCGCCCCCGGCCACGGTGGTGATGATGCCGGTGGCGACATTCACCCGCCGTATCCGGTTGTTGCCTTGACGGGGGGCACCGGGGAATGCGTCGGCGATGACCAGGTTGGCGGCCCGATCCACGGCCAACGAGTTGGCGACGTTGAACTGGGCGGCGAGCGCCGGGCCGCCGTCGCCCCGGAACCCGGTGCCACCCGAACCTGCGAAGGTGGTGATGATGCCCCGCGAGTCGACCTTGCGGATCCGGCCGTTGCCGGTGTCAGTGATGTAGATGTTGCCCCCGGCGTCGACCGCCGCCCCGGTCGGCCCCGACAGTTGCGCGGCGGTGGCAGGGCCGCCGTCGCCTCCGAAGCCCCACCCGGGGTCGGCGCCGGCGATGGTGGTGATGACCTCGTCCGACTTACCGTTGATCACCTTGTCGGCGCCGGGCACCACTCGCCGGACCCGCGCACTTTGCTGCACGGGGATAATCAGGTCACCGGCGGGGTCGAAGGTAATTCCCTCGGGTGAGTTCAGGGCAGCCTTGGTGGCCGGACCGCCGTCACCGGCGAGATCCTGAGTGCCATTACCGGCGACCGTGGTGATGATCCCGTGGGTGTCAATCTTGCGCACCCGCTGGAAGGCGACGTCGGCGAAGAACAGGTTGCCGAATCGGTCGAGCGCAAGCCCCTGGACCGAGAGGAGCCAGGCAGACGTGGCCGGGCCGCCGTCGCCCAACCTTGTCGCATTCAACTTGCCGGCGAAGGTGGTGATAATGCCGTGGGTGTCGATCTTGCGGATCCCGGGCACGGCGGCAAAGTAGACGTTGCCTGCGCCGTCGATCGCGATGCCGGAGCCGTACTGCGTCCCGATCTTGGCTGCCATGGCCGGTCCGCCGTCGCCACTGTAGCCCTGGGTGCCGGTACCGGCCAGGGTGGTGATCACCCCTTGGGTGTCGACCCTTCGGACGCGGTTGTTGGAAGCGTCATCGATGTAGATGTTGCCGGCGGCATCTACGGCCACCGCGTCAGGACCGGCTAGGAGCGCCTGCACGGCAGAGCCGCCGTCGCCGACGTTGCCCCCGGCATAGGTCGAGATGTCACCAGGCGCGGCGGCAGCCGGCGAGGCCGCCAACAATGGCGCCAGTAGCCCAACCAGCAGGCCGAGCGCGGCCCACACCGCCACCTCGCGCCGACCGACCATCCGGATCAAGGCCCGGGGGCGACACTGTCCTCGCTTCATTCCGTCCCCGCTCTCTATCGATACCAGAATTTCACCCAAGTCCGAACGGGGGCACCCTATAACAACAGTTCGTCCCCTGCTGTATCTCGACCGCGTGACATATACGGTCATGCAACATCTAGTGCGGGCGGATCGGCGTCCGCCGCCCGCGGTCGACGTCAGAACAGCCCTGCTTCTCGTTTTGACGTGCTGATCCAGGCGTTCAGCCGGAGACGGTGGCTACCCCAGTGAACTGAGCGGTCCCCACACCAACCGTGAAAGCATCGCCGTTGCGGAGGAAGTACGCATTGTTAGGGATGTCCGTGCGGCCAAAGATGTTCCCGAAGTGGAACACGACCTGGGTGTCGCTCCAACTGTCGATCACAATCCCGATGCAGTCGAACTGGCCGTTGCCGTTGAGCCCAGCTGTCCATCCCGAGGTGATGTCCTGGAAAAACAGCTTCGTTCCGTACAAAAAGCCGCCACCTGCAGTGGGAATCGGGGTGCCGTTCGCATAGGTCGACGGACAGCCCTGCTGTCCGACTGGGGAGGTGGACGGATCTGGCACGGGCGGGGAGGCGCCGAAGCCGGATCCCCTGACGGTGATCGTCGGGTTGGCGGACGTCCCGCTCGTGGTAACCGAGGTGATGGGACCGGGAGGCGGAAGCGTACCGGTACCCCCGTTGCCCGCGACGCAGGGCTGGTTCACGCTTCCGAACCGGTTGGCCGCCCAAATGTTGTGATCGCACGGGGGTGAGAGGTTGAAGTCAAAACCGTCGAAAGATCCATTTCCGCGGCCGACGTTGTTGGTAATAGTGTTGTTCACCGAACCGGGAGCCAGGTTGCCCTGCGCATCTCTAGAGGGTCCTCTCAACTCGATGCCGTCGTTGCCGTTGTTCGCCACCGTGTTGCCGATGATCTTGTTGTCATGGCTGCCCCGCCCGGCGACGAAAATGCCGTCGTGGGAGTTACCGTTCGAGACATTCCCGATGATCCGGTTGCCAAAGGAGGGGCAGACGACACCAAGGGGACCTTGTTGCAAGATGCTGATGCCGTCGGTGTTGTCGGCGAACCCGTTGCGCAGGACGGTGTTGTACTCGATCATGTTGTCATTGTTGGGCCGGGCGCTGGCGCACACGTTGCTGTGGATGCTGATGCCTTCGAGCAGGTTGTCAGTCGAAGTGTTGTGAGCGATTGTGTTGTGCTGCGCTCCGGGTCCCTCCACCCGAATGCCGATGTCCTGGTGCTCGCGTCCGCACGGCCCGCTGCCCGCGCCCCCGGGCAGATCGTTTGGTACGGAGTTGTTGATTGATCTGTTGTAATCCACAATGTTCCTGACCGAACTGTTCACCAGGGCGATACCGGAGAATGGGCCGTTGTGGTTCACGGTGTTGCCTGTGATGTGGTTTGACGTCGAGTTGTCGACGGCGATACCGTCGCCCAGGTTGCAGGGCGTGCTCTGCGGGTCGCCAGGAACGCCACCTGACAGCAAGACATGAGCAATGTTGTCGTGAATGCCGAGGCGCTTGACCGTATTGCTTGAACCGCCGGTAACGCCTACCCCGGCGTCGAAGGCGGTGATGGTACCCGGACCGGTGACGGTCACGCCACGGACGTTGACCAGGTTGACGCCAGTCTGCTCGTTCACCGTCGTGTTGGAGGTATCGCTGCCGGTGATCGAGTGACCGTTCAGGTTGAGCGTGATCCCATCGGCCGCAATGTCGACGCCGTCACCCGGACAGGGGCCGAGGTCACTGGTGAGAGTGGTATTCACCGTGATCTTCGCCCCGCAGGACACGGCTTGCCCGGCCGCACGGGCCGGGTTGCTGAACACCGTGCCGAGCATCAGCGCCGCGAATGGGACCGAAATCAATCCTCGTAGAAATGCCTTCATTTCGTCCGCCTCCAATAACGAGGGACCACAGCGGACCCTCAAACACGCCACCTATGTGCCTAGCAGACGGTCTGACCGAAAGCAACTAGTCAGACCACTCGCGTTGCTGCTCACTATCGCGAGCGCTTGCGGGGATGCTCTTGTCGCGGTGTTTCGACGGGGCCTCGGGCGGTGGCAGACTTGGTCGGGATGCCGACGTCTGCCACGTTGAGGCGAACCAAGATCGTGGCGACCGTCGGGCCGGCGTCGGACCCGCCGGCGACCCTACGGGCCTTGGCGGCGGCTGGTATGGACGTGGCCAGGGTGCCTATGGCGCACGGATCGCTGGGGGACGCTTTGGAGCGGGTGCGCCGCATTCGTGACGCCGTCCCCGGAGTCGGGATCATGGCCGACCTCCCGGGACCGAAGATCCGATGCGCCGCCTTTCCCGTCGGCGGCGTCGACTTGGTGACGGGCAGCCGCCTCACCTTGATGGCGGCCACCGAGGGCATGGGCAGCACGGACCACCGCATCGCGGTCGATCATCCCGATCTCGTGGCCGGCCTTCAGAGCGGGGACTGCGTCGCCTTGGGCGACGGCGGTGTAATGCTGTTAGTCGAAGGCGATGCCGGTGACAACGTGGAGGCGCTTGTCCGAAGCGGCGGCCGGGTGCAGGGGCGCCCAGGTGTGACCGCACCCGCAGGGCGTATCCCGATCGCCACGCCGACCGCCGAGGACCTGGAGCGGCTTGAGGCAATGGTGGCCGAGCGAGTCGACCTAGTGGCAGTGTCGTTCGTGCGCTCCGCCGCCGACATCGAAGCCATCCGACGGGCTGCGGGACCTGACTGCCCGATGCTGGTCGCCAAGATCGAGACGCCCGAGGCGGTGGCCGATCTGGACGAAATCGTGGCGGTGGCCGACGCCGTTATGGTCGCCCGCGGCGACCTCGGCGTGCGTCTGGCTCTCGAAGACGTGCCGCACATTCAAAAGCGCATCATTCGTACTGGGGTGCGCTTCGGCCGTCCCGTCATCACCGCCACCCAGATGCTGGAGTCGATGGTGTACGCACCGGTCCCGACCCGGGCAGAGGTCGCCGACGTGGCCAACGCTGTCCTTGACGGAACCAGCGCCTTGATGTTGTCGGCCGAGACCGCAATCGGTATGGCCCCGGTGACCGTGGTGTCGACGATGGCTCGTATCGCGCAGCGGGCCGAGCGCGACTTTGACTATCTGGCCTGGGGCTCCGGCTTGGCCCCACAATCGGTTATCGGTGACGCCTTCAGCCCGGCTCGACTGACCGCGGCGACCACGGCGGCGGGGTGGCGCGCCGCGATCGAGGAGGAAGCGGCGTGCATCGTGGCGTGTACCCGAGCCGGTACCACGGCCCGAGCCATCTCACGGTTCCGACCCGCCGTGCCGATCATCGCGTGCACGCCCTCGCAACGAACGGCCCGCCAGCTCACCTTGAGCTGGGGAGTCCGAACCATCACCCTGGGCGAGGCGTCCAGCACCGATGAGATCGTGTGGTTCGCCGTCCAGGCCGTGGTCCAGGCCGGCTATGCCACCCGAGGGGACGTGGTCGTCGTGCTCGCCGGCTCACCCACGGAACCCGAGCCGGCGACCGACACGATGCGCCTCGTTCGCATTCATTGAATCGGCGCGGGCACCATCGGGCGCCATCGGGCACCATCGGGCACCATGATTCGGTGATCAAGTCCGACGAGGCCGCGGAACGGCTCCGTAAACGCGACCTCGTCCGGCGCGGATATAACGCGATCTCCCGAACGTACCGAGCCGATAGCGGCCAACCGAATCGGGCAAATCCGGAGAGCGCCGACGACTACGCCGGTTGGATCGAGGACCTCCAAGACCGCCTCCGACCGGGAGCGCGGGTGCTCGACCTGGGATGCGGCGCAGGCGTCCCTGCTGCCCGGTTGCTCGTCGAGGCCGGCTTCGAGGTCGCTGGCATCGACATTTCCGAGGTTCAGATCGAGCGGGCCCGCTCGTTGGTGCCCGGCGCCCGCTTCAGCTGTGCCGACATGGTCACCTGGGAAGCGATGCCGGCGAGCTTCGACGCGGTCGTGAGTTTCTACGCCTTGATTCATGTGCCCCTGGAGGACCAACGCCGTCTGATTCCTCGCCTGGCGCGGTGGCTCAGGATGGGCGGCTACCTCCTCGCGATCGTTGGCCACGAACGATGGACGGGCGTGGAGGACTACATGGGGGCACCGATGTTCTGGGATCACGCTGACACGGAGACGTACCTCGCCTGGATGCGCGCAGCCGGGCTCGCGCCGCTATGGCACCGCTATATCCCTGAGGGTGCATCCGGGCATACCCTGGCGCTCGCTCAGCGCCATCACCAGCTCACCTGACGCACGATCCGGCGTAGGGTCACCAGGGGTATCCCCGGTCCGAGCCGGGTCAACCGGCTGGTAGCCGATGACAAAATGGGCGCCGTTGGGGTGGCCTGATGGACTGCGACGGTTCCGGGGTGGCGTTCGACGATCTCCTTGAAGATGGCAAGACCGAGCCCGGTGGCACTGTTGCCGCTACGGGCGTTGTCAAGGCGACGTGAACCGTCCAAAGATTCATTCGTGGTGCTCGCGGGCCACGCCCGTCCCGTCGTCTTCGATGCTGAGTGTTACGTTCCGTCGAGGGTGGCCAACCCGATCATGATGCGCGGTGTCGGCGTGGGATCTTGCGGGTTGTCAAGCAGATTGCGGACCGCCCAGGCGAGCTCGTCTCGCCCACCGAGGACGAACGCGCTGCTGACCCCGGTCGCGCCGGGGCACACCGTGCTCGAGGCCGCCAGCCGCGCCACCTCATCGAGGACAACCTCGTGGCCTCGTGGACATTGACTGGCAGCGCCGCCGCGGGGGATGTCGTGGTCGGCGCGGGCGATAAACAGTAGGTCGGGCACGAGCAGTTCGCTGCGACGATTCTTACCGAGCAGGTCGTGGGCAGTGACGGCCCGGACGCGCCTTCGGGGTGGGGGACGGCGACCTCAAGTTCGGCGCGGATCGCGGCGATCGGACTCTGTAGCTCATGTGATCGCGTCGTCGCGCCCGGCGCCGCGCTTTGGCGGCTGGTCGCCGGGCCCGGAGTCGCCGCCGTGCTCGGCTCTGTTATCGGTCTGCTCGTCGCCGCCATGGCATCGCAATTCGTCCATGACTTGTGACCGATCTCATCCTTGCTCGGTTATCGAGGCCCCCGCATTCCAACTGTCGATCCTCGCCGCCCTCGTGCCCGGTGCCTCAGCCGGGTCGTCAGCCGCAGCCGCCGTCGTCATCGGCACGTCAAACCAAGCGAGCTCCCCTGCGACGAAGCCGCGTCCGTCAGCGTGCCCCAACTGGGAGGGCAAGGACCGCTCCGTCGACTGACCTGGCCGCCTTTGTGGGGATTCACGCCTTTGTGGGGACTGGATTGAAATAACGACGGCAGAACCACACAAACGCTTGAAACCCCACAAAGAGAGGCTTCTGCGGCATAAGGCAAGGGTGTGAACCCTCGCCGCCAGGTCGAAATTGCGCCCCGCCAGTGGCTCCGAACCCACCACGGCGGCATCGGCCACACCGAAGCGCTCCTCCTCGGTGCCACGCCCGCAATAATCCAGTCCAAAATCGCCCGAGGCCCGTGGCCAGTGGGCCCGGCATGCACAAAGGGGTCTATCGCGTCACCTCCGCCCGCCTCGGCCCCTACCACGACCTCCGCGTCGCGTGTGTCGCCACATCGCCACAGCCGGCTTCGGCGTGGCGTCGCACGGCGACATCGACGACCTGTCACCAGTGTTTGACCGGGGTGGATTACCGGTACCTGGGCGTGTGGACGAAACTGGCTCACGCGCAGATGACTTCGAGCTTGGGTCAGCGTCTACAGGATGTGGCGCCAACCGGGAGTCGACCCCTCATGACCGAGAAGGCATCCATGCACCCGCTCGCAAGGACCGCGCTGGCGCGGCTGCACGACTCGATGGCAGCCCACGTCGCAGCCGGACGACTACCCGGGCTCGTCACACTCGTGGCCTGGGGCGACGAAGTGCACATCGAAACCGTCGGCACGCCCTCGTTCGTCGACGACACCCCACTGGCGCGCGACGCCATCTTCCGGATCGCCTCGCTCACCAAGCCCATCACGGCCGTGGCCACATTGTCGCTAGTCGAAGAGGGGCTGCTTCGGCTCGAGGAGCCTATCGACGAGTTCGTGCCGGAATTGGCCAACCGCCGTGTCCTCCGGGCCATTGACGCCGAGCTCGACGACACCGTTCCTGCCAACCGACGGATCACCCTCGAGGACCTCTTGAGCTTCCGGCTCGGCTTCGGGACGGTGATGGCGCCACCCGGCGGCTACCCGATACAGCGAGCCGAGGCCGAATTGGGGCTCCAGAGCATTGGCGGTCCGCCGTGGCCCCCGGTGGGTCACGATGTCGACGGGTGGATCAGAGCTCTGGGGTCACTGCCGCTCATGTACCAGCCCGGAGAGCAGTGGCTCTACAACACATCGGCCCAGGTGCTCGGGGTCCTCCTCGCGCGGGCATGCGGCCAGGATTTGGAGTCGGTGCTGCGTAAGCGGATCTTCGAGCCGCTCGGGATGACCGACACCGGGTTCACCGTCCGCACCGAGCAACTGAGGCGTCTCACCACCGCGTATCGACCCGATCCTGAGACTGGTGAGCTCTCCGTCCTCGACGACGTCGCCCACAGCTGGTGGCGCACAACGCCCTCTTTCCCTGATGCCAGCGGATGGCTCGTTTCCACTATCGACGACTACTGGTCCTTCGTGTCGATGGTGTTGGCGGGAGGCACCGGGCAGGGCCAGCGCATCCTCTCGCCTGCGACGGTCGCGCTCATGACCACCGACCGCCTCAGCTCGACACAGAGGGCCGCCTCCGCAGTGTTCCTCGGGGAGCACGGGGGGTGGGGCCTCGGCCTGGAGGTGCCCGCCTCGGGCTCGTCGGTCCAGCCCCTTCCGAGCGGCATCGGTTGGGATGGCGGCACCGGCACCACCTGGCGCTCCAACCCTGCCACCGGCGTGACCGGGATCTTGTTCACGCAACGCGCGGCCACGTCGCCCGCCCCGCCTCGAGTGATCGAGGACTTCTGGGCCGGCGTAAACGCCGCCACGGGGAATCCCTGACCATTGGCGCTAACTCCAGATCGCGCCGATTCGTTCCGCGCCCGGCGGCAGAGATTCGGCTCGGTAGGCGGCGATCGGTGCGGCGGACCAGGCTGCGATGGCAGCATCCAGCACGTCGGCCGCCCCGCGGTACGTCGGCCGCCCCGCGGTACGTCGGCCGCCCGCGGTACCAACGGCACCACCGGGGCGGTCGACTTCGTACGCAGCAGTTCCACCGAGTACATGTCCAAGGGCACCGTTGACGAGGACTGGGCCGCTTTTTCGACTACGTACACCGGCAAACTGGTCGGGACTGACCCCAGCGGGACCATGCTGGATTCGAGAAGCGCGTTTGTCACGACGAAGCCGCCCAAAGCGGGGCCGCGATGTAGTCCGGGCTGGATGACCGGGTCCAGAGGCACGAGACGACGATCGGCCGGCTCGTCAACACGGTAGGGCCGGCCGATTCGTCCTGGGAGGGCGCGATCCGGTACGCGTGGGCGCTTGGTGTGGTCGCGTGATGCAATCCGGAAGCCTCCATCGCCTGACAACGGCAGGCACCGGGATACCGTCGGATTCTTTTCAGCCTCTGATCCACCGAATCGCGACGCTGACTTGGACCCAGGTGCGGTTGGGTTCTTACACTCGACTGGTGCTGATCGGCCCTCTTTCCTCGTCGGCTCTTGTCGGTAGGAAACGGGAGATGGCGCTGCTGGTCGAGTGTGCCGTTCGTCCTCCTGCGCTCGCTCTGGTGGAGGGCGAAGCGGGCGTAGGCAAGACGCGCATCGTCGCCGAACTCCTCCACCGGGCCGAGTTGCAGGACCGGCAGAAGCTGCTGGGGCGTTGCCACCCTCTTCGGGAGCCCCTGCCCCTTGCGCCCATCGTGGAGGCCCTGCGGTCGGCAGGGGTCCGGACTGATCCGACGTTGCTGTCACCCCTGGCGGGGATGCCAACCTCGCCAGTACCGGAAGTTCGCAGGCGCGGCACGACCCCTCCGTCGCCCTTCGGTGATTCGTTGTCCCAGCGGCACCTGCTGTTCCTGGGCGCGGTCGAATTGCTCGGCCATCTGGGGCCAACCGTGCTGGTGCTCGAAGACCTTCACTGGTGTGACGACCTGACACGCGAGTTCGTGCGTTTCCTGGTCCCCCAGCTTCCTCCCAATCTCTCCTTGGTCGTCACCTACCGGCGGGAGGACCTCGGCATGTCGTCGCAACTCCTCAGCCTGGCCGCGGGCTGTCCCAGCGGGACGACGGTCGCCAGGATTGAACTCAGTGCCCTGGCAGAGGAGGACACCGCAACGGTGATCTCTGCCATCCTCGGGCCGGAGAACGTGTCGCCGGAATTTGCGCGATATATCCACCGGCGAACGGCCGGCCTGCCGTTCGCGGTCGAGGAAGTCGTCCGTTTGTTGCACGACCGGCCGGACATCACGGCGCGCGGCCCATGGATCGACGGGGTGCCCGAAGTCCGAGGGGTGCCCGCCGCGGTGCGTGACGTGGTTCTCGAACGCGTTGCCCAGCTCGGTCCCGATGGGCGCCTGCTGACCGACGCCGCGGCCATCGTTGGAGTCCCGGCGGGCGAGAAACTGCTGGGCAAAGTGGCCGGGTTCACCTTGGCCAAAAGCGTCGCCGCTCTTTTGCAGGCTCTGCGAGGGGCGGTCCTGGTTGAGGTACCGGACGGTTACGGCTTCCGGCACCCGCTGGCCAGCCAAGCCGTCTACGAGGCGATTCCCTCTCCGACTCGCAGCCTGATGCACCTTCGCGCCGCCCGGGCCCTCGACGTCTCACCCAAGCCCGTGGCCCAGCTGGCCCACCATTACCACCAGGCGGGCAAGAGCCCGCAGTGGCTTCGCTTCTCGCAGGCCGCCGCCGATCTCGCGATAAAACAGGGAAACGATCCCACCGCCGCACACTTTCTCCAGCTTGCCGTTGACAGCGGCGGTTTGCGCGGGGCGGCGCGGGCACGCACGGCAGTGAAGTTGGCGCGAGTGGCTTCGCGAGGATCGGTTGGTCCGGAAGGCTGCATCAAAGCGCTACGGAGGGTCATCGATGAGGAAACCCTCACCCCGGGCACCCGCGGGGAGCTGCGGCTTTTCCTCGGCGCGTTGACCCAAAGGATGGGCCAGACCAGCGATGGCCGGAATGAGCTGGAGCGATGTGTCGATGAACTCCGACATCGACCCCAGTTGGCGGCAAAGGTCATGGCGTGGCTGGCCCGTCCCGACGTGGTCGACATCCACCTCACCGAGCACCTGGGCTGGCTGGACCGAGCAATGAGGGTGCTTGCCACTCAGGACGACCCTCAGCTACGCATCGACATCCTGCACACCAGGGCCGAGGTGCTGATCCAGGCCGGGGATCCGGCCGGTGACGACGCGGCCGCAGACATCCCGTGGGAGTCAACCGGGCCTGGCACCGAGCGGATGCTCACCTGGGCGTCGATCGGCCTTTCAGGGCTGTACTTCCACGCCGGTCATTACCAGCTCGGGCGCCGCTGGCTCGAGGACGGCCGTCGCAGGGCCCAGGAGTTGTGCGGCGGCGGCGAGCCCTACGCCAGCACGATCGCGACGAACACCATCCTGTACGATTGGGCCGCCGGTCAGTGGGAGGGTTTGGAGGAGAGGGCTCGGCACCACGCCCTGCGCTGCGCCGACCTCCCGGCGAACTCGGTCGCGGCCCAACGGATCCGAGCCCATTTGGCCCTGACCAGAGGAGATCTGGACGGAGCCGAGCGCGGTTTCGACGCCTTCTTCAGGGAGGCGCGAGACGTGGGGTTTATCCCGGCCCTCGTGTTCGGGTCGGCCGGACGAGCACGGATCCATCTGGCGCGAGGCGACCCGCAGGCCGCATCTGAGGAGGCAGGAGCGTGGCTGTCGGTGATCGAGCAGAAGGGGATATGGGTGTGGGCGGCCGAACTCGCTCCGATCGCATTGGAGGCAATGATCGAGGCGGACCGGCTGACCGAGGCCGCCGGACTCACTGCGCGCTTCGAAGCCGGCCTCACGGGGCGCAACGCCCCACTGGCGCGGTGCGCGCTTCAGGCGTGCCAGGCCATGGTGGCAGACGCAGAGGGCCGCTCGGCCGATGCCTTGGGCCTTTGGGTTGGCACCCGGCGTGCCTATGCAAACTTGCCGCGTCCCTACGAAGTGGCGTGGGCGGAGGCACGCTTGGGGATGTGTCAGTTCGACCGGTCGCGACCCGAGGGCAGCGCGCATCTGCTGGCGGCACTGGCAACATTCGGACAGCTCGGTGCGACCGGTGACGCCGGCCGGGTGCGCCAGGCGTTGAAGGAGCGATCGATCGCCCCACCGCGTCGCGGAGGTCGCCGACCCTATGGCAACACTCTGTCACCCCGCGAGCAGGAGGTGGTCAGGCTGGCCGGCCGCCATCTCACCAATGCCCAGATTGCCGAGACGTTGGGGCTGTCCAGCAAGACCGTCGGGCATCACATAGAGGCGGCGATGCGAAAGCTCGGAGTCACCTCCCGCCGGGCCTTTGCGACCGTGGACTTGAGCGAGCAAAAATAGGGCGACCTCCCTATTGCTCAGCGCACTGGGTGCAACCTATGGTTACCAGCGCCTTAGATCCGTGAGGCAGATACAGGGGGAGTTGGCGTGGGGAAGCTTGCTGCAAAGTTCGGTCTTGCGTCGGTCGCGGCGCTACTAGCCAGTACCGTCGGGTGGACCCCGGCGGCCCACGCCCTGGGATCGCCGATCCTGTGCGGCCAAGTCATCACGGCCAGCATCAAAGCCGCAAATGACATCGGGCCGTGCCTCGGCGACGGCCTGGTGGTCCAGGGCAACAACATCACGATCGACTTGAACGGACACACCGTCCTCGGTGCCAGCTCGGATCCGGCGTCGACCCTCGACCAGGCCGGCATCCACCTGGACAACGTGATTGGGGTCACGGTCTTCGGGGGAACGGTGCGGGGCTTCTTCGCCGGGGTGCTGGTCAAAGGCGGATCGGGGAACACGATCACGAACATGACGGTCGACCGGAACGTCGGCCTCGGTTCCACGTCCTACAACGACGGCATCGTCCTCGACGCGTCGACCAACAATCGGGTCGACAAGAGCCGGGTCACGGCGAATGGACCCGACGCCGGGATCGCCATGGTGAACAACGCGTCGAACAATCACATCAGCCACAACTTCGTGGCCGACAACCACGTTCCGACGCTCGGCGCCGGCCCCGGGGGCGCCAACCTGGCGTTGGACTCCGGCATCAGCAATGACCAGGGGTCGGACAACAACGTGATCTCCGACAACCAAGTCCTGCGCAACGGATTCTTCGGCATCGCGCTCGCCGGCTTTCGTACCAGCCACAACCAGGCCATCCACAACACCATCCGCGACAACGGCGCTTACGGCATCAACGCCGGAGGCAACGGCCACCTGGTCCAAGGCAACACCATCGACCACAACGGCTACGAGCAGTTCCTGCCCCCGGGTGGGATCCCGCAGTGGGGTGGGATCGGCGGTGTCGTCACGTGCGGGCAGACGGCCGGCCTCTGCGGCCCTGACTTCACCACCATCCAGGGCAACACCATCACCCGAAACGCAGGCCCGGGGGTTTCTCTGATCTTCAACGGCTTCCAAGCAACCGGAGGCACCGGCAAGTTCGGTACCCACCCGCCCATCCCCTACACGCCCCCAAGGTCGAATCTGGTGCAGCACAACACCGTGAAGGGCAACACGGGTGATGGGATCTTCATCGGCTGTGACCAGCTCTTCGACGCCGATTTCAACTCCACCTGTCTCACCTCGTCGCCTGCGCATCTCGGTATGCGCATCCTGGACAACGTCAGCGTCAACAACGGCGGCCCCAACGGGGGGATCACCGCCTGGGACCTCCACGACCAGAACCCCAACTGCGACCACGACGTCTGGTCGGGCAACAAAGCCGTAACCGCGAACCCCCACTGCACTCGCGGCTAGACGCGGCTAGACGCGGCTAGACGTCCGGAGCTGGCGTCAGAGCGACCGGTCGACGTAGTGGTCGAGATCAGCACCCGCAGGCAGGGCACTCACACGGAGAAGGGTTAGGACATCATGTCGTTGCAAGCCAAGTCGCCGGCGAGGCTAGTCGGAGTCATCATCGCCGCAGCCGCCCTCGTATCGGGGGCGGCGAGCGGGGTGTTCGCGGCTGCGGGTAGCGCGGCCACGGTGTGCGCGCCGATCCTGGTGTCGGTCAGCCCACCGCCGACTGGGGGTGCTGCCGGCGTGGTGGAGTTCGCCGCAGGGACCAACGGGACTGTCCCTCCGGTCAACACGGTGGGAGGCCCGAGGAATTCCAAGATCAACTCGGCTTCCGGCATTGCCGAGGACGCCAACGGGTTCCTCTATGTTGTCTCCCCGCACATCAACACCATCAACGTCTTCTCGCCTGGAGCCAGCGGTGACGTCGCCCCCTTCGCGACCTTGGCCGGCACCAACCCCGGATTGAACAATCCGCAGGGCATCGTGGTGCGAGGCAACAAGCTCTATGTGGCGAACGGCCCATTCGGGAGCAATCAGACTGGATTCCCCTCGGTTGCGGTGTTCGACCTTCCGCTCGCCGCCGGGGTGAACGATGTCGCTCCTAGTGCAGTGATAGCGGGGTCGGCAACGAAACTGAATTCGCCTTTCGGGCTGGCCCTGGACTCCTCAGGAAACATCTTCGTCGCCAACTTGGCCACGACGGGGGGCACCGTGACGGAGTACGCCCCGCCGGGCTCGTCGTCCTACGCAGCTCCCGACAATGCCGCCCCGATCCTCACCATCACACAGGCGTCGCCCCCGGAGGGTATTGCCATCTTCGGCAACACGCTGTACGCGGCGAACGACGACAACACCCTCACCGAGTACTCACTTCCCTCTGGCACGCCCGGCGTCACCATATCCGGATCTAACACCGACCTGGCCGCCCCCCTCGGAATCGCTGTTGACGCATCGGGCAACATCTATGTCGCCAACGGCATCATCGCCGCCACCGGCACCACCTCCGTGCTTGAATTCGCGCCCAATGCGAGTGGCAACGCCACGCCAATTGCCATAATAACCGGTCCGCCGCCGCCTGCCCCCGTCGGAACGGTCGTTTTGAGGAATCCGCAATTCGTGTTCATCGCGCCCTGCAATGGCGTGCCCCCGACCACGACGACAACGACGCCGGGCGCCACTACCACAACGACGACCACCGTGCCGTCGACCACCACGACAACCAGCACCGTGCCGTCGACCACCACGACAACCAGCACCGTCCCTTCGACCACCACAACTACGAGCACTCCGTCGTCCACGACCACCACGACCGTCCCACGAGGCGGACCTCCCGGCTGCGGAGTGGTGATCACCAACAGCGTGAAGCTCACCACCGATATCGGGCCGTGCCTGGGTGACGGACTTATCATCCAGGGCAACAACATCACGATCAACCTGAACGGTCACACCATCCGAGGTGGCGGAAGCGATCCCGCAGCCGCGCTCGATCAGGCCGGCATACGCGTGGATAACGCAGTCGGGGTCACCGTTGAGAACGGCACGGTGCGAGACTTCTTCGTCGGAGTACTCCTCAAAGGCGGATCGGGCAACACGATCACAAAGATCACGGCCGATCACAACATCGGTCTCGGCTCCACGCTGTACAACGACGGCATCATCCTCGATGGTTCGTCCAACAATAAGGTTGTGAACAACAGAGTCACGGGCAACGGACCCGACGCCGGCATCGCCATGATCAACGGCGCGTCGTACAACCACATCAGCCACAACTTCGTGGCTGACAACCACGTTCCGACCATCGGCGCGGGCCCCGGAGGGGCGAACCAGGCGCTGGACTCCGGCATCAGTAACGACGGGGGATCGGACTACAACGTGATCTCCGACAACGAGGTCCTGCGCAACGGGTTCTTCGGCATCGCCCTCGCGGGCCGAGACACCAGCCACGACCAGGCAATCCACAACACCGTTCGCGACAACGGCAGCATGGGTATCAACGCCGGGGGCAACGGGCACCTGGTCCAGGGCAACACCGTCGACCACAACGGCTACGAACAGTTCCTGCCACCCGGCGGTCTCCCGCTGTGGGGTCCGATCGGAGGCGTCGGGACGTGCGGGCAGGTCGGCGTTCCCTGTGGTCCCGACTTCACCACAATCCAGGGCAATACCATCACCCGAAACGCCGGTCCGGGGATCGCCCTGCTGTTCAACGGCACCCAAGAAACCGGCGGCACCGGAAACTTCGGCACCTTTCCGCCCGTCCCCTACACGGCGCCGAGGTCGAATCTCGTTCAGCGCAACATCGTGAAAGGCAACACAGGAGATGGGATTTTCATCGAGTGTGACAAGCTTTATGACGCCAATTTCAACAGCACCTGCCTCACCTCGACGCCTGCGCATCTCGGTATGCGAATCCTTAACAACGTCAGCCTCAACAACGGAGGGCCCAACGCGGGGACATCCGACTGGGATCTCCACGACCAGAACCCCAACTGCGACCACGACATCTGGTCCGGCAACAAGCATCAAACCGCCAACCCAGCCTGCACGACGGGATAGCGGACTGGCCCGACGGCGTTCAGGCGACTAGCATCGCCGACAACAAGACCGGCACGCGGATGGCACTCGCCAATCTCGCCAATCTCGCCAATCTCGTAGAGGCAAACCCGGCGTAAGGCGAAGCACGTCCACCAGCGCCGCCGACCTCAGGGCAGAGACGCCGACGCACTGGCCCCCGAGTGGGAAGCGGCAGGTGTCGGCGTAACCGTTCCGGTCGACACCGACTGGGGGCAGCACGAGGGTCCCCATATTGACCTGGACGGCAACCTCATCCGGCTCGGTTCGCCGGTCCGAGGCTCCGCATAGACATATGGGTCCAAAGGTGACGGGGCCTTATTCTCCCCCTACGAGCTTGGTGTGCATGTCGCCCACATGCGCCCCAGGTGTGCCGGCGGCTTGGCGCGGCGGTAGTCGCATCGGCATCTCCCGAGCGGTCGGCGAGGCGAGGCTCAGCTGCCAACGGACCTCGTCCGCGGCGACGGTGGGAATCATGCGACGCGGCCAGCTCAGCCGGCTTGGCGGCATATGCCAGGCCGCGGGCGTGGCCTCCCATATGGGCCGCGGCTGCCGCGTGACCAGCGGCCCGGGCCGCGGCTGCCGCCGCGGGTCGCCAACCTCCCGAGCCGCCGCGTGCGCACAGGCCGAAAGGGCTCGGATCTCGACGATACGGATTTGGCCCCCGGGCAAAACCTCGGACCCCCCTCGATGGCTCGATTGCGGAGTCACATTAGGATTAGGGAGCGAAGGCCTGTCCCGTCGTCCCGGCGACGACCGGGTGGATCTCCGGGTAGCAAAAGTAGCCACTCGACCCACTCGCATTTGGCAACGGGAGGTGAACCGAATGAGTCTCGTTGGGGGGAGTGACAATCACGACGAAGTAGGGGCTGCACGGTCCGAGAGAGTCCACTGGACCATTTATTCCCTCGAGGAGTGCCGATCCGGTCTGCCCGCTGCTCAACTGCACGATGGGCTCGGCCGCCGCTCCGACGCGCAGTCCGCCGAGATAGCCTTCGCAGTTCGTTTGGCGGAGACAACGACATTGCCATTGTTGTTTACACCGTCGACACCGGGATAGCCGTGGAACTGGCACGGGTTGCCAGTGTTCCTGAAGAGGACGACGTAGCCGGCATGGCTGAGTCCCCCCTGTATGCCGGCAATCGTGATCGTGAGCTGACCCGTGGTGCATGCGACCGGCTGGGCCGACGTCGAGTTCGTCGTCGGCGTGGACGGCGACTTTGTTGTCGGGGACGTCGCAGTAGTCGACATCAAGGACACCGTGGTAGACGCGATCGTCGTCGATGGTGCGGTGGTGGTACCGCGGCTGCTGGCGGGCGTGCTCTTGCCAGAGCAGGCGGCAACCAGAGCGCGCCCGAGAGGATGATCCTGGTGAAACCATGCCTCCTGCCCTCACGAACCGTGCTGAAGTTGGTCATGGACATCACTCCTCGTCGGGGCGTCAATTCAACCACGCCTAAGCAAAGTGTGGAACCTCTGCCAGGTGCCGACCTCGCCCGGATTTGGCGGTTGGCATTGAATGGATGATGATACTGGTAGAGCGATCTATCTAGACCGCCCAGATGGGAGGTCCGCCTTGTACAAGACCGCGGTTCGGATGCTGATCCGTCGCAACATCCGGGCGCTCAACGCGGGGCGATGCTCCCAGGCGGTGGCGATGTTCGCCCACGACGCAACGTTGACCTTCCCGGGCGACAACACATGGTCCCGCCAGCACCGCCCTCCCCAGCGAGGCCGGGCCGCGTTCCCGACTCATCAGGGCCGGGACGAGATCGAAGCATTCCTGCGGCGCTATGTCGATCGTCACATCCACATGGAAATTGAAGACATCCTCGTCAACGGCCCCCCGTGGAACACCAGAGCGGCCATCCGTGTCCACCATTGGATTCCCGGACCCGACGGCAACGATCGGTACTCGAACCGCGCCGTCCTGATGGTCCGTACGTCGTGGGGCAAGATCCGCAGCCAGGAGGATTACGAAGACACCGAGCGAGTGTCCGCCTTTGACGCCACCCAAGGAAGTCCCGATCTCAGGGCTGGCGGCCGGTGAAAGCGCTGAGTCTGGTCTGTTCATCCGCGTCGGCGGGGACCTCGATCCTGGGACCGTACTGGCCGCTGGCTCGCAGCATTTCGTCGAGGGGCTCCATGCCGACGAGCATGTCGTGCACGACGTCGACGTCGAGAGTCTCGTCGACGCCGGCGGCCCGAGCGAGATCCCAGGTGTGAACCAAGACGTCTCTGAGGAAGAACGTGGCGATCGCGTCATCGAGGCGGTGGGCGCCGGCCCTGGGATGGCTGATATTCATCGCCGACACAGCGGGGTCGTCGAGCAGCGACTGAATACCGACGTCAGCGTGGCCACGCCCCGACCGGGTCGTCGTCGACCGACGGGCCGACCGGTAATGGTGGGCCGGCCGCGGATGCCAGGAAGGCGGGAATCCATTCGACCAAGTGGCGCCCCACGTCGCGGGCCACCAGTTGGCGCAGGGTGCCGGGTACTCCCAGGCAGCTTCGGGTACCTCACTCACCCGCTGGCTGAAGCGACTAGCCACCCGCCGGTAGCGTTCCGCGATCTCGCTCAACTCACGCATAACCGAGACTGGGATACCAATCGCTCCGACCTTCGGGCGTGAAGTCGAAGAGGTTCCACAACGGGTCGATTGTCTCGCCGTGCCTGGAGTCCTGGTCGGGCACGGGCGGCTCGTAGAGGAGCTCCGAACCCCAGAATTGCCGGATCATGTCGGCGTCCCGGCGGAACACGTTCAGCATCGGCAGCTGCTGGCTGCCGTCTTCGGTTTCACCGTGGCTAGTCGCGATTGTACGTGATGCCTGCCGAGGAGAGGAGCCTGAGCCGCCGCCAGTCTCGATTCTCGCCATGGGCGACGACACGGGACAATGCCGTCCTCACCACCACCGCCACGTTGATGCGCTGGCCGGCGTGCTCGGCAACACCGTCGAAGAAATCGAGGAACTGAGTACACGACGGGCAGGGCAGCTCCACCTCTTGTTGCAGAAGCAGGCTCCGTGCAGCTCGGTAGTGGGCAGACTCGCCGGGGAACGAAATGCTCACACCTACCTCCTGAACAGGCCGCGGGCTTCCCCTATCTGACGGCACAGGGCACGAAAACTCATCACCCGTGCAAACGGGCTGTTCGACGGCAAGGTCAAATGTTCAGCGGGGAAAAGTGGGCCGCCACCACAGGCAGCGTAGCACTGCACTACCGCGCCCTGCCGGCTGCAGCGATGCCTGGTCCCCGACCAGCTGTTCAATCATTGCAAGGCTCCCGCGCAACACGCTCGGACCCGATTCCAGTTTCAACGTGAGGGGCACTGCTGGCTATTTCCGAGCAGCTCGCCTTTTACCGTGTCGCGATGTCAGCCTCGAAGCGATGGCGGAAGGTGAAGGCTGTCGGCGTCGGACCATGGGCGCGGAGATGGTCGAGACGCTTGATGGCCTCCTCCACCGTGGGGATAGCGCCGTCGGGGATCCACCACAGGCACAGGATCGGCTGCGTCGGCGCCTCGAAGAACTCGCGCCGTCGGCGCAGGAACTCCACGTGACCGGAGCGGTAAGTGAAATCGGCGAGGGCGTCGATCGATCGCCAGACGGTGAGATTGATGATCTCAAGTTCGTCGTCAAATGGTTTGATGCTGGTGGCGTTGCCGCTGTCGTCCTTCAGGCGCCATACGTATCCCGGACTGGCCTCAGCCAGCGAGTTGATCCGTGCCAGGTTCATCCGAAAGTCGTCGATGATGGGGTCGTCCATCGGGGCCTGCAAGCGAGCGACGTTCAGCTGTGCCAGGTACATCCCGCCATTGTGCCGTTTGCGAGTGGGCGACGGCCCGGTCATTTCACGGCTTTCGAGTGGTACTCGAGCGCCGGTCGAGAAGGTGCCAGACCGGAGCGAGCAGGTCGATTCCGCGCTCGCCGATGTCGTGGGCCAGGGGCGCGTGGCCGGTGTACGAGTGACGAACCCAGCTTGCAGCCGTCGGTCACCGAGCAGCGGACCCGGTCCCGCGGGCTAAAGTAGAGGGACCTTCGAGATGCCAACCGCTATGAAACCGATGGATCTCACTGACGCTGAGCAATGGCGAACCAGACTCCCGTTTTGCCCACATGCCACTCTACCCAATCGCCACGTGGGGTTTCCAGTTCCAAGGGTTTCGTCACAGTGAAACAGGACCTCGGCCTCCAGTTCGAAGCGGGCGGCGACGGGTGATACGTCAGACTTCTGGGGCGGCGCCTGACCCGTGGGCGGTAACGGTACGGTGGGCGCGCCGGACTCGCATGACCAAGGGACGATGGGTGACCGGGCTGCCGTGCCCACAGGCCGTGAGAGACATCCTTGGTTTCGGCAAGCTGACTGCGACCGACACTGGGGGTCGGTCGATCTTCAATCTGTACGCGCTCGACATCGGGGAGTATCTGATCACGCCGGCCAAGGATGACGTCGCTATCGCGGCGCAGACAAAGACGTCGACCGAGCTTGCGCTGTTCGACACGGATCGTGATCGCCTTCACGGCCACCTCTTCGTGCCAGCGGCATCGGTTGACGACCCGTCGTCGCTGCCTTCCCAAGTGCTGGCTGCCCTAGCGCACATCACGCTGCCCGCCAAGCTGGCTGGAATGCCGGACCCGGTAACCGCAGTCCTGTCGCACAGTGGCCCCATCGTACATGCCGTCCGGAAGGCGACCCATCACGAGAGTGACTATCACCTACGGGTCGCTCGATTGCGGGTCGCGCTGGAGGACGGCGTTGTTGCCCGGATCGTGCTTCCGCGTCAAGACAGGCCGCTCAAGCCTAGGGCTCCCAACACCAGCCTGCACTCGAGCCTTAGCGCAGTTGCACCATTCAATGAGTTCGGGCAGAATTTGCAGGTCCTCGTCGACGACGTCCGTGCCGAGGTTCAGGTGCTGAAGGTATCGCAGGATTGGAACCGTTTGGGTGCTTCCGATCGAGCCCGAACCGAGCTCCTCGTCGAGGCGACGCTCACGCGCCTGGTCAGGGATGCTCTGAGCGAGTTCGCCAACCGCTACCCAGTCCCGCTCGTGATACGGCAGTTGCGCTTTGAGAGGGGCCCCAAACAACTGCTGGCGCGGGTATCCTTGGGCGAGGACCCATGACCGACCGCTTCGATCTCCTGGCCCGCGTCGAGCTACTCGACGGCTGGCCCGAGCTGAACCTCGATCGTTCGCGCGTGTATGGCGAGATTGCTCCCTCCAAGGAGTTCCCAGACGCCGCTGGCCCGCAAATGACCGACGCGTACATTCGCCGCGTGTTCGAGATAGCGTCGGAGGAGGCGAAGGGTGTAGCTGCAAGTGTCGCTGATCAGCGCTTGGCCCATTTTGAGATCCTCGACCACTCTGAGCTGTATGCGGCGCTGGGAGGTATGTCCGTAGCGCAAATCCGCGATGAGCAGGAATGGTGGGCTCCCAATTGGTCTTGGTTCCTGACTCTGCGACAGATGCAGGAAGCGAAACAGCTCGATGACCCGGTCAATGAGGGTTTCGCATATATCGCGCCGATCTTACTTACCGCCGCCGCCGACCGGCTAGCGTCGTTTTATGGCCTGATTGTACGCAGCGGACTTGAGGCGCTGAATCGCCGGTGGCGCTTGCACAGCGGCGACAAAGCGGCCGTGACGATCATCGTCGAGACGCTGTGTCAGCGTAAATGGCTTTTCCTGAAAGGGCCTGACGAGAGGGGGAGGTATCTCGCGCCCAGGCGTGTCAACGACGAAGAGGTTGTGCAAGCGCTCGCCGAGCTTCGGGATAAATGGGATGTGACCCGCTCCTTTCCGCGACCCGGCAAGATTCGAGGCGGAGCCGCGAAGCCGGTCTAGCAATAACCGTCCTGCGCACGGCCACCTCGTCATCCACGACGGCGACCTGACGCGTCCGAGAAGTGATCACTCATCCCGACCGCCGGACGTCGGCCCGACCGCCGGACGTCGGCCCGACCGCCGGCCACGCCCTTGTGCCAAGCTGAGAGCCCTGCCGACCATCCGATCCCTCTAACCCGTAAGGTGCTCAGTTAGCGGGGTCCACCACCTGAAACTGGGGATCGTGTAGACAGGGGAATTCCGACTGATGACACCCCTTCGGGCCCTGAGCGGTCAACCCCGGTCGAGGAACTGGTGGCCGAGAATCT
>JALYXV010000178.1 GCA_030947025.1 Actinomycetota bacterium
GTATGTCTACTTTGCAGCGGTTGCTGGCGCTTGCCCTCTTCCCCCTGGCGGGGTTGGTTGCGGTCGTCCTCAGCCTCAGCCATCCCGCTGCGGCCGGGGCGGAGCAGGTGCTGCCCGCCTATGGGGCCGCTCGAGTGGTGCCCTTCACCGGACTTGCCTATCCCCACGGAGTAGCAGTGAACCGGACCGGCGACCTGTTCGTGGCCGACACCGGCCGCAGTGCCGTGGTCGTATGGCCGAAGGGCGGCGCCCAGAAGACCCTGGCGTTCTCCGGGCTGAATGATCCCGAGTCGATCGCGGTCGACTCAGCCGGCACTGTCTACGTGACCGACACCAACAACAACCGGATCGTCTCATTGTCGACTGGGGGCCAACAGTCCACACTCCCCTTCTCCGGTCTCAACCAGCCTGAAGCGGTGGCGGTGGATGACAGCGGCAACGTGTTCGTGGCCGACACCAACAACAGCCAAATCCTGGAGCTCCCGACCGGCCATGCGCCCGTGCGACTGGGCTTTCAAGGCTTGAGCGGCCCCTACGGTGTCGCGGTCGACTCCCTCGGCAACGTATTCGTGGCCGACACCGGCAACAACCGGATCGTCGAGCTACCGCAGGGCAAGCCCCAAGTCACGCTTCCCTTCTCCGGTCTCAACCAGCCCCAGTCGGTCGGAGTGGACCGAACCGGCAACGTCGTGGTCGTCGACGCGGCCGCCGACCGGGTCCTTGCACTCCCGGCCGGCGGGACACCGACGTCTCTCCCGTTCACCGGCCTCAGCCGTCCGAGCGCCGTCGCCGTCAACGACCTCGGCTCGGTTTTTGTGGCGAATGGCATGAAAGATCAGGTGGTGCAGCTGCCGGTCGGTCCGCCGCTGGTGGTAACCACCACATCGTCGCCATCGGTGGCGTTGCACGCCCCTTACCCGCCCACCACACTGGCGGCCAGCGGCGGCACGGCCCCGTACACCTGGTCGGTGGTTTCGGGGATCTGGCCGGTTGGCCTGGCAATCACCCCTGACGGCGTCATCAGCGGCGCGCCGACGACCGCCGGGACTGCTGTGTTCACCGTCCAGGTGACCGACGCCGAGGCGCCCCCCGCCACGGTGACCGCCACGCTGTCGATCCAGGTCATGGCCCCGCCCGCCGCTGCGACCCCAGCACCCGCGGCCGCGACAGGGGTAAGGGCCTCGCCCGCCGGTCGGAACGCGGCCTCGGCCTCCAACTCGAGCCACGCCGTCGCGCGGCCGCCGAGCGCAGTCAGCCCCCCCGTGATCTCGAATGTCGGGCTCAGCATCCCGCCCGTCAGCGCGCTGGCCAAACCTCCCGCCAAACCAGGTTTCAACCCCGTCGCGGTACCCGTTCCCGCCAGTGTCATCGTGCAGGCGGCCCGCCAGGCGACCCGTGTGGCAGTGACCAATCCGGCCCACGCCATCACCAGCCAGGTCGCCACGGCTGGCCTCGCCCTCCCACCCGCGCAACCGGCCGTCAGCCCGGCCCCGCCCCCGACGCCGGCGCTGGCCAGCCCGGCCAGCGTCATCGTGCCGGCGTCCCGGTCGGTGACCACCCCGGCGGAGGGTACTGTGGCTCCAGTGGCGGGGGCAGTGACCACCCCGGCGGTGGGTGGTGCGGCTCCCGTGGGCGTCCCACCAGCCAATTTGGGTGTCAAGGCCGCCCCGGTTCCTGCGCCCGCCGGTGTCGTCCCACGAGCAGCCCGCGACGTGCCCAGTGCCACGGTGGGTAGTGCCGCGCCCGCGATCACGCGAGGGGCGGTATCCACCGGCCCGCCGCCCGGCGCCAACCCGTTGCCCGCTCCCGCGGCCCCCATCTCCCTGGCCGTGGTGACCCCAGTTTCGACAATCGGGAGTTCGAGCCGGACCGGAGCGGGAGGGCCACCTCCGGTCATCGCCAAGACGGGTGCCGTCTTCCCGCCCACCAGCCCCGGTTTCAACCCGGTCGCGGTCCCTGTCCCGGCCCGCGCCATCGGGGTCACGGCCCGGTCTCTGACTCATCCCACGGTCACCAATCCGCCCCACACCATCGTCGGCACGGCCCAGTCGCGGGCGGCTCCGCCCTAGCACAGGACGCGCCTAGGCCGCGCCTAGGCCGTCCGGGGAGGCACCGCAGTTCAGTCCGCCCGGGTCAGCGGATCGTGGTTGGCCTACGAGTGCCGCCCGGTGGTGACTTGCGTGCCCGGACAGGGCCGTCGCGGCCGCGGCCGGGGACCGTTCCCCGCGGGAAGTGACCGCTGGGGTTCGTTTGTGCTGGGAAGCACAGGGCAGGTCGGTTGGACGGTCCCCATGGGGCCGTCGGCTCTCGGCGGGGGAACCGTTTCCGGCGTGAAGTGACCGCTGCGGTCCGCTTGTGCTGAGAACGGTCGGACCGAGATCTCGGTGTCGCCGCCCGAGCTGTGTGGGGGATGCCGGCGTCTGTGTGCATCTGCCATCGAATAGGGACGGCAGTTCCTCACAAACCCGCAAACCCTCGCCGGTTGCGAGCCCCGTCCGGTACCTAATCAGAGAAGACCGCTGGGGGAGGTATCAGCCTGGGTCTCTAGTAGTGGTAGACGGTTGTGGTCGGTGCCGCCGAGGCGGGCGGCAGCACCGGCGTTCCGGCCGGGGTCAGAGTCTCCCAGGTACCACCAAAGCTGACGATGCCCTCGCCATTGGCGTGACCGGGGCCCGAGTCGTGACTGAAGGTGTAAAGCGGCCAGCCCGCGTACGTCACGTAGAGGTTTCCCGCCGAGCCCTTGACGGTGCCCAGCTTCGACCCGTCAACCCCTTTGCCGACGGTCGCGGCGGCGACGCCGGCGGGCAGTTCGGTATCGGGCCACACCTTTGTGCAGCCGTTGTCGTCAGTACAGGTCAGCTTTCCCCCCTGTTCTGACGTCAGGAGGTAAAGCGTCAGGCCCTGCCCGTTGACCAGCACGGTGCCGACCCCGGGCACGTTGGCGGAACTGATCGTGACCCCCTGGGCGCCGGGGAGGGTCGTCGCCGAGGTCGTGGTCGATGACTTCCCGCACGCCGCCAGGGCCAAGGCGGCCACGCCTCCGACTGCCAACCAGCGGGACCGGCCGGAGCGGCGCACGGGGTGGGGGACAGCGGGCATGGGGGCTCTCTTTCTCAAGAAATCACAACGTCTCGCATGTTTCCTACCGGCCGGGCGGCGCCGGGGATTGCATTGGCCGTGGTTTCCCTGGTCGGCGCGGCAGCGGCGCCAGCAGGCAAGCTGGCGGCGATGGACTTCCGGGACCTGAGTCGCTGGGTTCGGGGGAGCGGCCTGCCCATCGATGATGATCGGCATCGGCGCCGCCCTGCTGGGGCGGTTCACGCACTGGGTGGGCGACCGTTACCGGAGGCACATCGACGACCAGGTCCGGGAGCAGATCGAGATGGGCAGGGCGATCTCCGAGCATGCCAAGCGGGCTCGGACGGTCGCCCAGGTGGTCGAATGGGCCTGCGAGGTGATGCTGTACTTCCTGGCCGGCCTGTTGATCCTCAACCGGGCGGGCATCCCGCTGTCGGGCCTGGTCGCCCCGGCCACGGTGGCGGGCGCGGCCATCGGCTTCGGCTCCCAGCAGATCGTGCAGGACCTGCTGGCGGGCTTCTTCCTGTTCGCCGAGCGGCAGTTCAGTGTGGGCGACCTGGTCCGCCTGGCCCAGCCCGGTCAGGCGGTGGGCATCTCGGGGACGGTCGAGGAGCTGACGCTGCGGGTCACCCGTCTGCGCACGATTCAGGGTGAGCTGGTGTTTGTTCCCAACGGTGCCCTGCGCCAGGTCACCAACCTGTCCAAGGAATGGTCCCGGGTGGTGAGCGACATCCCGATCCCGGCCGACCAGGACGTGGAGAAGGCCATCAATGCGCTCCGGGACGTGGCCGCCGGTATGGGCCAAGACGACGAGTGGCGGGGATTGCTGATGGGTGAGCCGGTCCTGGCCGGGGTGGAGAACTTCGAGGTCGGCTACCTGCAGCTGCGTCTGATCGCCCGGACCCAGCCGGGCAAGCAGTTCGACGTGGGCCGGGAGCTGCGGTTGCGGTCGGCCATTGCGTTGCAGGAGGCCGGAGTGGTCCCGCCCGCCATCAATGTCCGCCGGCCTGAGAGCTGAGACGGAAGGCCGGGCCTTGCCACGTACCCGCCGTTTCATGCCGCTGCCGTTCGGCATCCGGATGCGCCGTTCCACCTTCGGGTTGATCCTGGCGTTCCTGGTCGTCTGGGTGCTGTATGAGGGGGTTCGCCCCACTCCGACCCCCAAGCAGGTCCTGGTGCCCTACGGGCCGTCACCGGTCGCCACCGCCCCACCGGCGACCGCGCCCTTAAGGACCAGGGTCGCCCCCCGGGTCACGACCACGCCGCCGAGCGTGGGTCCCACCACCGCGCCACCGGCGTCCACCACGACGACGGGGCCAACGACCACGACGACGGTGGCACCGGCTGGGTCCTCGACCACAGGGCCGCCCGCGGTGAGTACCTCGTTGGGTCCGCCCGCCTCGGCGCCGACGACCGTGCCCTGAGCGCGGGTCGTGATCAGCCGGGTCGGAGGCAGGAGCGCAGCTGCCGTTGGATGCGGCCGTTGGTAGCCACGGCGCTCCCGCCTGAGGCCGCCGCCTGACACTGGCCGCCGTGCATGCCGGCGTCCGAGCTGCCGGAGCCATCGCCCGGGGGGTCGATGTTGGAGAACGCCCCGCCCGCCTCGGCCAGGATCACGGGCATGGGCGCCAGGTCATACCGCGCCGCCGCCGGGTCCACCATGGCGTCGATCCGGCCCGTCGCCACCAGCAGGAAGCCGTACCCGTCGCCCCACGTGCGCAGCACCATTCCCGCCCGCTTGACCTGGAGCAGCGCCCACTCGTCCCATGCCTCGTACCCGGAACTGCTGAGGTAGGCACCGGCGAGCGTGTCCCGGTCACTCACGTGGGCCTCGGTCCCATTCAGATAACAGCCCCTGCCCCGGCCGGCCCACAGCATTTCGCCCAGGGCCGGGATGTTGATCACGCCGACCGCGCCGCCGTGCTCGTCCTCCAGCGCCAGCAGGTTGGCGTACAAGGGAACGCCCCGGCTGAAAGCCTTGGTCCCGTCAATGGGGTCGATGATCCACTCCCGGCCGCTGGCCGACGGTCGCGCTTCCTCTTCCTCCCCGACGATCCCGTCCTCGGGGTGGGAGCGGGCGATCTCTTCCCGGAGGAACCGCTCAACCGCCCGGTCGGCCTCGGTCACGGGGGTGCCGTCACCTTTGCGGTCGATGCGGAGGTCGGCGGTGCGGAACCACCGAAGGCTCAACTCCCCCGCCTGCCGGGCCAGGTCGACGGCTTCGTCCACCAGAGCCTGGTCGACGGGCGGGGCCACCCCACCGTCTGGGCCGGCCGGGCCGCCTTGGCCGGGCGGACCGTGCTCGTCTGCCACGGGGCGGTGCTCCTCGCTCGCCTAGGCGCGGGGCTCGGCCGCCGGGGCGGGGGC